>CADAQV010000107.1 GCA_902790095.1 uncultured Lachnospiraceae bacterium
TATTTCTTATAAGCTCCTGTATCAAAACGGTCTTGCCTACGCCGGCTCCTCCGAAAAGACCTATCTTGCCGCCTCTGGGGTAGGGCTCCAAAAGGTCTATTACCTTTATGCCCGTTTCAAGTATCTCTGTTGTGGGAAGCTGCTCTTCAAAGGAAGGCGCTTTCCTGTGGATCTCGTTTTTCTTACAGCCGGCCGGCAAAGGCCCTTCACCGTCTATGGGCTCGCCAAGCACGTTAAACATGCGGCCCAGGGTACACTCGCCCACGGGGACCTCTATGCCCTTTCCCGTAGCTGTGACGGGCATATCAAGGCTCAGTCCTTCGGAAGGCCCGAGCACTATGCATCTGACTGTATTTTTTCCTATGTGCTGTGCGACCTCAAGTACTCTTTTTTCTTTTCCGTCGCCGACATAAAGCGCCTCTCTTATTCTGGGAAGCTTTCCTGAATCAAAGCTTACGTCCACTACCGGCCCGTATATTCCTGCGACCAAACCTGCAGCCATATCCTAATCATGCCTCCCTGACTCTTTTTTTCTTTTGCGCATTTGCGCCTGCACAGACCTCGGTGATCTCCTGTGTTATCTCCGCCTGTCTTGCCTTATGATACTCTGTGCAAAGTTCTTCCAATAGTTCCTCGGCATTTTTGTTTGACGAGCTCATAGAGTTCATCCTCGCGCTCTGCTCGCTACAGTAGCCGGAAGTGAGCACCGAATAGACATAGCCTGCCATATATGTGCGGATAAGGCTGTCAAGGACCTCTTTGGGCCCGGGATAAAATTCCATTTGAGGAGTTTCATCTTCCTCGCCTTTTTCCTTGGCATGCATGCCTTCCACATATCCAAATGGCAGAAGGCGCGTTGTCACAGGCTCATAGGATCTTCCTGCGGTAAGATCCGAATATACCGCATAAAGACTTTTTATCTTTCCATTGTCATATTCTGTCAGCATTTCCTCGGACATAAGACGCGCTTCTTCATGCGTGGGTTCTTTGCACACATGATCGAATTCTTCAAATACATTAAAGCCGTTTCTTTGAAAAAATCTTTTCCCGTAATCTCCGCACGCAAATATCACAGGATCCTTTTTTCTTTCGGCCAGAGCGACTGCTTTTTTGATTATGTCGCGGTTGTATGCTCCGCAAAGCCCCTTGTCCGATGTTATGACCAGAATGCCCGCCGGGCCTTCATCATGCACTGCAGGGTCTGCCGAATAATACCTGCTGCCCTTTACGCCCGATATCTCTAGCACCGTCTTTATCTCATTTTTGAGTTTGTCAAAAAAAGGGCGTGACAGTGCGGCGACCTCGCGGGCTTTTCTGAGCTTGGTCGAAGAGATAAGGTACATCGCGTTTGTGAGTTTATATGTATCCTCCACGCCTTCTATTCTGTTTTTTATCTCTTTTATTCCCGGCATATCATGTACCTGTTTTTACAATGTGGATCATTTGGCCGCATCATGCTTTTGCGCGGCTTTCCAGAAACTCACGGCCGAGCGCTATGATGCGTTTCTTTGTTTCCTCAAACGGAGAGCTGCCCAAAAGTGCGTCGACATTTTCCCTGCCGTTTACATAGGCAAGCAATTCTTCTTTAAAAGCGGGCATCGCATCCGCGTTTATGCCCTCCATCATATGCTCCATCGCGCAGATGAGCAGAATGATCTGATCTCTCTGCGGCAGTGGATGATGATTCTTCTGCCTTAAAAGAAGGGTCAGCCCCCGGCCGTATGAAAGTCTGCGCCTTGTGCTTTCGTCAAGATCGCTGGAAAACTGCGTAAACACTTCAAGCTCTCTGTACTGCGCAAGATCGAGCCTTAGCGTACCGGCAGCTTTTTTCATGTTTTTGGTCTGGGCATCGCCGCCGACTCTTGAGACCGAAAGCCCGACATTTACGGCAGGCCTCTGACCTGCGGCAAAAAGATTCGTCTCAAGGAATATCTGGCCGTCGGTTATGGAGATGACGTTTGTCGGAATATAAGCCGACACATCACCCGCCTGTGTTTCGACTATGGGGAGCGCTGTTATGCTTCCGCCGCCTCTTTCGTCCGAAAGATGGGCAGAGCGCTCAAGAAGGCGCGAATGAAGATAAAAGACATCCCCCGGGAATGCCTCTCGGCCGGGCGAGCGTTCCAAAAGAAGGGAAAGCTCACGGTATGCAACGGCATGCTTTGAAAGGTCGTCGTAGACTATAAGCACGTCCCTACCTTTATCCATGAAATATTCGCCCAAAGCACAGCCTGCATACGGCGCTATGTACTGATAGGGCGCGCCGTCGCCTGCGCCCGCATTAACGATTATGGAATAATCCATGGCACCGTGTTTTTTTAAGATATCCGCGATATGCGCAACGCTTCCCGTCTTTTGCCCTATGGCCACATAGATGCAAATGACGTTCTTGCCTCTTTGATTTATTATGGTGTCTATTGCTATGGATGTCTTGCCCGTCTGCCTGTCCCCTATGATAAGCTCACGCTGTCCGCGGCCAATGGGGAACATTGAGTCTATAACGAGCATTCCTGTTTCAAGGGGCTCGTTTACGGGCTGTCTGTCAATTATGGCAGGTGCGGGCGTTTCAAGAGCCCTGTAATCGTCTGCCTTTATCTCGCCCTGTCCGTCTATGGGGTTTCCGAGCGCATCTATCGCGCGGCCGACAAAGCCGTCTCCTACCGGCATACCGGCAACTTTTTCGGTCCTGTATGCGCAGCTTCCGGCTTCTATTTCGGCATCATCACCAAATATGATGCATCCGGCTTTCTCTCTGGAAATATCCATCACCATGCCGCGGACTCCGCCGTCAAAAACGAGGATCTCTCCGAAAAAGGCTTTTTGGAGGCCCGCTACGGTGGCTATGCCGTCTCCTACCGTGATGACTCTTCCTTTATCAAGGACCTGCGCTTTTGGCGCCCAGTTTTTAAGGCTTTCCTTTAAAAGCGGAATGACATTTTTGCCTTCACCGGATCTGATATTCTTCCATTCATCAGTCAGCTGCTTCAGGTTCTCTTCCGGCGACCAGACATATTCATCCTCGCCTATTACGAGCCTGAAACCGCCCGGTATGCCTTCATCCTCTTTCCATGTAAGCGGAATGGGCGCACCGTATTTTTTTTCCAAAAACGCACCAAAGCGCCTCTGCATCTCATCCGATGGCTTTACCGCGCTTAAGATCACAGCGGTCTCGGCCTTCTTTTCATGAAGAGCTTTCTTTTTTTCGCCAAAGCTGTAGGTGTCGCCTGCTGCTTCGAGCCTTACGGCGCCAAGGGGAAGATCCTCCTTTATCCATTCGAGCGAAAAAGTACCCCCGTATTTTTTCGAAAGCAGGGCAAGGAGCTGCCTTTGCCGTTCTTCTCCCGGCATGATGGTGCTGTAAAGATAAGCTTTTCGTAAAACATTATCCTTGCTTTCCACTTATTTCGCCTCCGCTCACTGCATCAAGAAAAGCAGCATATGTGCTGTCCATGGACTCGGAAAGAATCTTTTCGGCAGCTTCTGCGGCAAGTGATGCTATATCTTCTCCCGCAGATTCAACTATGCGGTCGTGTTCTTTTCTTCCTGATACGCGGGCTTCTTCAACTATCTTTTCGGCTTCGGCCCTTGCAAGGGAAAGCTTCTTTTCCGCCTTTTCATCCGCCTCTTTTAATACTTCTTTTTCTTTTTCTGCGGCATATTTGTCAAATTCGGCTATCTTTGCCTCATACTCCGCCTTTTTTTCCTCTGCTTCGGAATGCATCTTTTCGGATTCTTCTATGATCTGCCTGATCTTACTCTGCCTCTTGTCCATAAAATCCTTTACGGGCTTGTAGAGAAGAAGATAGAGTCCACCGAACAAAAGCAGAAAATTAAAGAGGTGAAGCAATATCTGCTGAAGATTTATGTTCAAGGGAACGTTCATTTTACCCTCCTTAATTTACAATACAAAGATTATAAGTATCGCAACGATCAATGCATAGATGATGGCCGTCTCTATGAATACAAGGCCGAGCATCATGCTTGTCCTGATCTTTCCGTCGGCTTCGGGCTGACGTGCTATGCCCTTTATGGCTGTCGCAATGGTTATTGCCATTGCTACGGCACCTGCCGCCGCAACGATTCCTATGCTTATTCCGGCAGACCACGCCTTTGCGGATGATACCTGATCAACGACCGTTATCGTAGCGTCCGCCTCCGCAGCCGCTTCGGTCTCGCCGTCCGCAAAAGCCGCTGTACACATCGCAAACATCATGAGCATGATGACTGCCAATAATCTCTTTACACGATCCTTCATATCTATACCTCCGTCAGGCCGCAGCCTTCTCATCTTTCTTCTTTTTTTCATGGACCTCTGTCGCCTCTCCGTAGAAAACGGATGTCAGCATGCAGAGGACATATGTCTGTACAAGGGAATGTATCCCGGTAAACAAAACGCCGACTATCACAGGCAGCACGAAGCTTATCGTAATGTAGTAATAAACAAGCTCCGTTACCAAAAGTCCCGAAAGCAGCGCTCCGAACAATCTGAAGCTCATGGAGATGGGCAGCGAGAAATCCTTTAGAACGCCTGCCGCTCCCCTGCCGCCGTTTGCTATGATGCCGCCTCCCAAAATAACAAGATATGACAGCGCGCCGAGGCATATGGCCCCGTTTATATCCGCAAGCGGTGCCGGCATCGCCATCGAGATGCCTTCGGTGTTTACGACCTGAAGCCCGAACAGTTCAAAAAGCGTCGACAGACATATGTAGGACCCGGCCGTAAAAATGTATGCCCCAAGGAACTTGTTTCTATGAGGACTGTTGGTCTTTGCAAGCCCGTCAAAAAATCCAACCCAGGCTTCAAGCAGAAGCTGGAATTTTCCGGGCACATCCTTGAAGCGCGGGATCACAAATATCCTTACAATTGCCGCAAACAGCAGGATGATACCTGTGACCGTAAACGCGGATACGACTGCCGGATTCACTTCCATAAGGCCGAACAGGGATATTTTTCCGTATTCATGCATGACCGCATCATACATCATAAACTTGACAGACTCTTCACTTTCCGGCGGTTTTATAAGGATCACCCCGGCTAAAGTCGCCGCAAGAAGGAGCAGCCATATGACGAGAAATCTTCTTTTTTTCTTTTTTTCCATATGCGAAGAATCCCCCCGTTTTTATTAAAAATTTCAAGGGTTATTATACTCTTATAGTGTGGTTTTTTCAAGGGCGAAAGTGGGGTGAATTATGTGCCCCGGCGGGGACACGCCCCTATCACACAATATCACAACAGTATCAGTGCCCCCGCGATACCGCTCATGATTCCGATAAGGGCTCCGGCCAGAACATCGCTCACAAAATGAACGCCTGTTAAGACTCTTGTCGCTGCCATGGCGGCGCCGAGCACAAGCATTATTATTCCTACGGGGAGGCAGTAATAAAGCCAGCACATGGCGATAACGTTAAGGCAGAACACATGCCTTGACGGAAAGGATTTTCCTTTTGTCGTTTTGTTTATGAGAGGTTTTTCGTTATAGACCTCATAGGGTCTGGGTTTGTTGTACAGGTATCTGAATACCGAGACCACAACAAATGAGACCCCTGCGGTCACGGCGGT
>CADAQV010000108.1 GCA_902790095.1 uncultured Lachnospiraceae bacterium
CCCCGCCAAGCTGCTTTAACATGGTGATCATCATGTTGTCGGTCGACTTGTATATAAACGGTATGAGGACGCTTTGATTGTTCACGTCGTACACTTTGAGCTTTTCGTTATAGGTGTTTATGGCAGCCTCGGATACCTCCCATATATAATCCCATGTGAGTATATCCGGGACTTCGTATCCGAGCGCCTCGACGTATGTTTTGTTTATATAGCAGGCCTCCGTGGACCTCATAAAAGGCAGGGCATAGTGCTTGTTGCCTATGATGCCCTCATTTAAAAACTGCGGGACGATCTCGGAAAAAGCCACCGAGTCATATTTTACCTCGCTGCCGCCAAGGCCGTATCTGCTGTCCGTCATAAGCTCGTCGAGTGGCACCACGACATTCTCGCCCGTTATGTATGTCGCAATGTGGTCGGGATAGGTGATGCATACATTGGGAGTCGTGCCTGTGGATATGTTGGTTATGACATCATTATATATGGCATTGTAGTCGGTATAGGTCTTCAGCTGCACATCTATGTTTGGATATGCGGCTTCAAAATCGGCTATTGCCTTTTCATATATGCGGACCTGTGTTTTGTTCGTGTCGTTCTTTGCCCAGAAGACAAAGAGAGGTGAGTAATAATAAGGCCTTCTTTTTCATCCCTTTGACCCTCCTTTTGCGACGCCGTTCATTATCTTCTTGTGGAATACAAGGAAGAGAACAACAAGGGGCACCGATATTACGACTACCGCGGCCATCATCGCGGGGATGTTCTCCCTTCCGAAGCCGTTTTCACGTATCTCCTGAATTCCGTTTGAGACAAGATAATAATTCTCATCGTCGGTTATCAGCCTCGGCCAGATGTATGAATTCCAGCATTCGATGACTTTGAGTATCATTATGGTCACGATGGTGGGCTGCGATATGGGGATCATTACCTTTAAAAGATATTTCAGATCGCTCGTGCCGTCCACTTTCGCGGCCTTGTACAAATTGTCGGGTATCGATTCAAAATTCTCCTTTAAAAGGTAGATGTAAAAGACCGAAGTAACGGACGGGAGTATAAGACCTGTAAAAGTATTTCTCAGGTTCATGTTTGTTATCGTGACAAAGTTCGTTATCACGACAAGCTCGTTCGGGATCATCATGAGTGAGAGAAATCCCGCAAACAACAGGTTCTTTCCCTTAAAACTCAGCCTTGAAAATGCAAATGCGGCAAGTACTATGACGACCATCATGATCGCGGTCGTAAGCAATGTAAAGACGATCGTGTTAAGAAAATATTTTCCCAGGGGGACAGTGTTAAAGGCGTCTGCATAATTCTGAAGGGTGGGGGCGGTTGCAATAAATCTCGGGATGCGCTCCGAATTGTATGAACTGTAGCTCTTTATGGATGTAAGTATCATCCAGTAAAAAGGAAAGAGCACAATGAGCCCCCATACGGCAAGAAAGATGTATGTAAGGGTCTTTCTTATAAGACCCAGCCGGTCGGCTTTTCTTTTTTTTGATTCATAGGTCAGATCCTGCGTCTGATCGGTATTGTTATTGACCATAAAAGGTTCCTCGCATCCTCGTTAATAGTGAACTTTCTTTTTGCTGACCATAAGGTTTATGACGGTTATGGTCAGGACGATAGTAAACAGCACCAGCGCCGCCGCCGAAGCAAAGGAAGGGTAGCCGCCGCTGTCACCGTAGAGCATGTCATAGACATATCCGACCAGGGTATTCATGCCGGCCGCGTTAAGATCCGTGCCGAATAATGCCACCTCATCGGCATAAGCCTTAAAGGCTCCTATAAATCCGGTGATCACAAGGTAGAAGATCATGGGGGATATCATGGGAAGGGTTATCTTTCTGAAGATCCTCCATTTTGAGGTTCCGTCCACCTTTGCGGCCTTGTAATACTGTTCGTCAACGCCCGCAAGAGCGCTTGTCAGTATCAGTATCTTAAACGGCATTACTATCCAGATGGTGTATATGCACGTCACAAGGATCTTTGCCCAGTACGGCCCGTCGATAAAGTCGACGCTCGAAAAGCCGAAGGCGTTTATGAGAAGGTTGATAAGTCCGTCAGAATATGCCGTCTTTTTGAAAAGGACCATAAATACCAGACCTACGGCCAGGGTATTTGTGACGTAGGGCAGAAAGAATACGGTCTGAAAGATATTTCGAAGGGGCTTTATGGAATTAAGGGCAACGCTGATAAGCAGTGCCAGCCCGGTCGAAATGGGCACGGTTATTATGACCAGTATAAAGGTGTTTTTGAGGGCCTGTATGAAATATGTGTCATGCAATATGTATGAGTAATTGTATGTTCCGACCCCGTAATATTCCTGTGACGCGAAATTGAAGCCTTCCTCAAAGGAATAGACCAAAACGTCTATAAGAGGATATACCATAAATGCACCGAGAAACAGTATGGCGGGCAGAAGATACAGCCAGGCCTTTAGGTTGTTCTTTTTCATTTTTTATCCTTTTTCGGGCAAGTTTGCTTGTCCTTATATCAGTTATATGATTACATTTTCTGTTTCGGCATCGAAAAGATGAAGCTTTGAAGGCTTTATGTCAAATGCGACAAGATCGCCCTCATCGCCCGTCATCTCATCCGAAGGGATGATGAAACGGATCGATTCGCTGACGGCATTGTCATTTGAGCAGCATGCGGACGTGTCACGCCCCATTACCTCGACCCTGTTTAATCTGCACACCAACGAGCCGCCCTTTTTAAGGATCACGCCTTCGGGCCTTATGCCCACATATACCTGCATATCACCGTGGTCTGTCTCGCAAATGCGGTCATCGCCTATATAAAGCTGTTTGCTTTTGATCTCGCCGCGGAAAATGTTTATGGGAGGCGTGCCGAGAAATTTTGCGACAAACATATTTACCGGGTGGTCATAAACGGCCTGGGGCTTTCCAATCTGCTGCAAAAGTCCGTCCTTCATAACTACGATCTCGTCCGAAATGCTCATGGCCTCTTCCTGATCGTGTGTTACGAAAATGGTGGTTATTCCGGTCTCCCTCTGTATGCGTCGGATCTCTTCTCTTGTCTGGAGCCTCAGCCTTGCGTCAAGATTTGAAAGAGGCTCGTCGAGCAGAAGAACCTTGGGGAGCTTTACAAGAGCTCTTGCAATGGCTACTCTTTGCTGCTGGCCGCCCGAAAGCTCGGAAGGCTTTCTTGACATGTAAGGATCTATCTGCACCAGCTTTGCCGTCTCAAGAGCCTTTTCCTTCATCTGCTGCTTTGTCATCTTCTTGTCGCCCTTAAGGTTTTGAAGGGGGAAGATGATGTTCTGTTCTACGGTAAGATGCGGATAGAGGGCATAATTCTGGAATACAAGACCGATGTCCCTGTTTTCGGGGGATATGTCGGTCACATCCTCTTCGCCGAAATATATTCTTCCCGAGGTGGGCGCTTCGAGTCCGCTGATAAGATTCAAAGTCGTGCTCTTGCCGCAGCCCGAAGGCCCTAAAAGCCCTATAAGCTTTCCGTCCGGGATCTCAAAGGTGAAATCGCTCACTGCGACCACGTCTTCTTTTATCTTTTTGTTTCTGTTTGGGAATTTTTTTGTGAGATGCTCAAGTACTACCTTCATTTGTCGTTCTCCCGTTTTTATTTTTTAAAGAGGTTTCCAAGCAGGCCTCTTCCAAGGGTGGAGCCAACATTGCCGCCAAGTTTTTTGCCGAATTTGCCGCCCACTGCCGAACCTATGCTGTTTCCGAATTCTCTTCCGACTGTCGAACCCGTGGTTCTTGCAACGCTTGTAAGCAGTGCATTCTGTTTCTGCGACTCTTTCTTTGCGCGCTTTTCTTTTTCACGCTCTGCGGCCCTTCTTGCAAGTTCCTGCTGCTTAAGAAGCGTCGCATTTTCCTTTGCCTGCTGTTTCTCCTGCTGCTTTAAAAGAGCTGCCTGCTGCTTTTCAAGCTCTGCCTGCTGCCTTTCAAGCTCTGCCTGCTGCTGCATCTGATCCCACTGTCTTAAAAGGAATTCGTAGGCGGAATCACGGTCAAAGCTCTCGCCGTATTTAAGGTAGAGATTGTTTGAAAGTATCATCTGATTCCTTGTCGCATCATCAAGCTGTCCGAGACTTGATGATGGAGGAAGTATGCTGACTTTTTCGACAACGGTAGGTATTCCCTTTTCGTCCATCACCGAAACGATGGCTTCACCCGTTCCAAGAGCCAGAAGCGTGTCATAGGTATTGAAAGCCGGATTTTCCCTGAAAGAAAGAGCGGCAGCCTTTGCGGCCTTCTGGTCGGTGGGGGTGTATGCGCGCAGCGCGTGCTGTATCTTGTTTCCGAGCTGTGACAATACGCCGTCAGGGATATCCCTTGGATTCTGGGTCACAAAATATACGCCGACGCCCTTTGATCTGATAAGCTTTACGACCTGCTCGATCTTTGCAAGAAGAGCCTTTGACGCATTGTCGAAAAGCATATGCGCCTCGTCGAAGAAGAATACCATGCGGGGCTTGTCCATGTCGCCGACTTCGGGGAGCTTTTCGAAAAGCTCCGAAAGCATCCAGAGAAGGAATGTGGAATACATCCTCGGGTTATTTATAAGTTCCTGGCAGTCCAATATCTGGATCATTCCCTTTCCTGTGACCGGCTCATTTGAAAACCAGTCCCTCATATCTATGGCAGGTTCGCCGAGGAAGAGCTCGCCGCCCTCATTTTCAAGTGCCACGATGGCTCTTGTTATAGCACCGAGGCTGGCGGTGGTTATATTTCCGTAATTCAATGTATAGCTTTCCCGGTTTTCGCCCACATACTGGATCATGGCCTTAAGGTCCTTTGTGTCTATCAAAAGAAGACCTTCGTCATCGGCTATCTTAAAGATGATGGTCAGTATGGATGCCTGGACATCGTTAAGGTCAAGTATCCTCGAAAGCAGAAGAGGACCCATTTCGGAAACCGTGGTCCGAAGGGGCATGCCCTTTTTCCCGTAAACATCCCAGAAATTCACAGGAAAAGACTTAAAAGTAAAGCCTTCGTCCATAAGACCGAGTTTTTCGACTCTTGCGCCGACGCTGCCCGTAGCTTCCCCCTCTCTGCACATGGGGGCAAGGTCGCCCTTTACGTCCGCAAAAAACACCGGCACGCCAAGTTCGGAAAATGATTCGGCAAGCACTCTTAAGGTCACAGTCTTACCGGTTCCGGTGGCTCCGGCTATAAGTCCGTGCCTGTTGGCCATTTTGGGGTATATGAAGATCTTGCCGTTATCCGAATTTCCGATCCATATCTTTCCGTCTTTATACATGTCATCCCTCCGTATATGATCTTAGTTGGTATAAGTAAACAGCTGCGCTTATATCCTTTATAAATATATTATAAACAATGGAAAAATTCAATGTTTTTAATGGGTAAATGCCCACCCTTCTATTGACTTTTTTTTAAAAAAAAGTTATAAAAAAAACGGTATACACAAATAATATAAATACAGGAGGTAATTATGAATTACAAGAAGATTCTTGCCGGTACTCTTGCCGGAGCCATGGTACTGTCCATGGGAACGTTCTCGTTTGCAGATGATACCGACGAAGGGATCAAAAGCCACACAGAATATACTATGAGCGAGACTACCAAGAACGAAAAAGATGAGGACATTCTCGCAACATTGACCATCCCCATGGCGGATTATGAAGGCTATACGAGCATGGATATCAGCTTCGTATTCCCCGAAGGAAGCTGGGGCGGCGGCTGCGTAGGCTACAATTCAAAGTCTGCTGCAGATCCTTCAAATGCGTGGACATCATCCACATGGGAAAACGGAAAGACAGAAAAGGTCACGGTTGATCTTACCGATGTTGATTCTGATATACAGGTTCAGAACTGGTGGATATCACCTGCCACAGAACTAAAGGTTATCGTGGATGCGGAAGGCCCCGAACTTGTACCCGGAGAAGATACCGGCAACAAGGAAACGGTTAAGGCCGATATAACCGCCGATGAGCCCGCTGTCATAAATGTAGGTGCTGCCGATGCATCATCATTCCCTGTAGTCCCTTCTGCAGCACTTACCGTATTGGATAAGGATGCGGTAGCAGTTACGATAACAGCCCAATACACTGGTGAAGTTGCTTACAATGAC
>CADAQV010000109.1:0-5497 GCA_902790095.1 uncultured Lachnospiraceae bacterium
CTTCGTGCCGATGGTTACCAATGCCCTTTCTATCAGAAGCAGTAGGCTTCTCATGCGTCGCTTCGGCGGCGCATCTTTTTTGCGTTTTGGGGCTCATATGGCCCCTACGGGCAACGTGACAAAAAGGACAAAATACCTTATAATATGGGCACTTGAGCCCGTTAACACGATTGAGGAAGGAGGTTTGATCCTTGGCAACAGAAGAGGAAAAGCGTCTTCACCGATGCTGCTTCTCCGGCCATCGCCCAGAGAAGCTGGATGAATCGGAAGAAAATGTGAAAAAATGGCTGTCGGAGCAGATCGATAGTGCCATTGCTGTCGGGTATACAACCTTCATTTCCGGCTGCGCGATGGGTGTTGACATTTGGGCCGGGCAGATTGTTCTGCAGCGAAAAGCTGACAACCCGTCTCTACACTTGATCGCAGCAACCCCATGGCCTGGTTTCTCAAACAGATGGAGCATTGACTGGCAGGTACAATACAGTGATCTCCTGAAGAATGCTGATCTGGTTGTACCCGTCTGCAATCACTATCACAAGGGAGTATTCCAACAGAGGAATGAATGGATGGTTGATCACAGCAACCGTGTGATTGCATATTTCAACGGAGCCCCCGGCGGCACGAAGAACACAATTGACTATGCTGCTGGTAAAGGTATTGAAGTTATCACGAACAACCCGAACTATGAACCAAAGCCCAAAAGAAGACGTAAGCAAAAAGAAGCGGAACCAGGCGAACAAGAATCGTAGAAAGAATAAGAGGATCACAGAATGACAAAGAAGCATCAGGCAGAGCTGACCGCCGTCGCTGAAAAGATATATGATCTGGCCGCAAACGAGATCCAGGCCTATATCAACAAGACCTACGGTAAGAATCAGGAAAACACGCTGGCACAACAGCTGGAAGACTTCCATGTCATCGCTGACACAGCTTCATCCTACCTGATGGGCAACGCCATGGCCATGGTCGAAGAATCCTGCTGGAATGACGACCTGAAAACGCTGAACACCCATGTCAGGCAGATCGCCACTTACGTTGCCAGTAATCAGCGGGCTGAGTTGGGACCGAAAAGTTGAGGAGAGCACATGAACAAACGGTCTGTGATTAAAGAACTGGAATCCCTGGTTTCCGAGGGTGAAACTATCGTTCTGCCCACCAAATGGAGGCCGCAGGATGTAGTCGGTGCCGGCAAGGCAGAGTTTTTCTATGCCTTCTATGCGGCTGATGCCGCGTTCGATGGCGACTTCGGCGCCGAGTTTGATATCTGCGTTTGCAGGGTCGGCCTGAACAAGGCTCTCATATGCACGGGTGCGTTTTTCAAGATATCTTTCTATGCTCTCCTCGCGGTGAGCGTAAAAGTGCGGAGTGGCGATAATATTTGAAACGCCCTGCTGACGCATCATTTTGATCATCTGCAGGGACATTTCAACATTCTTAGAACCGTCATCCACTCCCGGAAGTATGTGGCAGTGATGTTCAGTCATATTTTATTCTACTTTCAGGTTTTTTTGCTGGCGGTCTTTTTCTCTACAGTCTTTTCTACAGTCTTTTCTGCAGCTTTTTCTTCATCATCGTCATCTGCATCCTGACTGGGATTGTTGCCGTATCTGTAGCCATAGCCGTAGCCATATCCATAGCCGCCGTAGCCGTACTTCTTGTACTTATACTTGTAATTGTTGTAATATGCGGCGCTGCGTCTGTGATGAACATCGTTCATAACAAAGCCGAGAACGTTTGCCTGTGCAAGGTTGATCTGCTTCATGCAGGCTGAAAGCTCATCATAGGTCGTAAGAGCATAACGAACGACAAGCATGATACCTGTAACGGCATCCTTTATTACCATCGCATCGCTGACCACGTTTACGGGCGGCGTATCGATGATAACATATTCATATTTCTTTGAAAGCATCTCGATGAGATTCTTAAAGCTTGCCGAGGCCAAAAGCTCTGAAGGGTTTGGCGGCAGTGGGCCCGAAGGCAGGATGTCAAGCTTCGGAACTGCGCAAGGCTTTATTGAATTCTCAAGGGTCGACTTCTTGATGATGAGAGTCGAAAGGCCCTCGTCGTTTTTAACTTTGAATGTACGATGCATAACGGGCTTACGCATATCGGCATCTACCAAAAGAACGGTGCTGCCTGTCTGCGCAAGAGCTATGGCAAGGTTTGCGGCAGATGTGGATTTTCCTTCGCCGGGGTTTGAAGACGAAACCGCGATGACTTTCTTTTCCGAATCTGCAGCGGTGAACAAAATGTTGGTTCTGATGGTCTTGTAGCTTTCAACAACGTTGAAAGGAACGTCCTTGTCTGTCAGAAGGCCACGGGGCTCTGTGGAACGTCTGCCGCCCTTTTTCTTCTTTGTCTCACCGAACTGCATGATCTCGCCGATGATAGCCTTCTTGTACTTTTTGCTTATTGTATTGGAATCCTTGATCGTGTTATCGAGCATGTCGATTACGATGATTATCATACAGATGATAACGAATGCTGCCAACGCGCCAAGAATAGCGTTCTTTGTATTGTTGGGCGAAACGACGCTTGGATAAACCTTTGCAACGTCGATGGTGTTGATTGCGCCGACACCTACCGCCTCTTCGACATACTTAGGCGCTACCGCTGTCAGGGAGTTGCAGATATCTGCTGCGAGCTCTGCATTTAGTGTGGTAGCGGTCACCTTAACGGCAGATGTATCGGTAACGGTGCTTATGGAAAGGCAGCTTCTGATGGATGCAGGTGTTACCTTACCATTGCTTATCGTCAAATATTTCTTAAGATCGTCCACGCTGTACTTTTCAAGGAGCAATTCGCCGACCGCGTTCATAACGGCGTCGTCTTTCATTACTTCGATATAGGTATTAACAAGCTGTTTTGAACCGGAAATGGTCTGCTGTGCATTAAGGTTTACGCTTTCGGACACATCCTTGTAGCTCTGCACGTACATCGAAATGTGTGAAGAATATTTCTTCGGAATGGTAAACTTTGAAAACGCAAATGCGCCTGCGCCGCCTATGGCCGTGATGAGGAGAATGAGCCATATCTTGCTCCAAAGGAGCTTCGCAACGTCAACCAGATCGATCGTTTTTTCATTACTGTTCATTTTTCGCTACTTCCTTATAAAAAATGATAAACACAAATTGCATTATATAATGAATGCCGGCATTTTGCAAGGGGGTAAAAGTGTACAAATAAGAAGAAAAAAAATGCGCCCCTTGTCATCAAAGTGACAAGGGGCGAGGGTGGGATATTTACAAGCTGACAAGGGGACATGTTACTTGTCAGCTTTTCGCGATCCCTTAAGTCAGCTCTTCGCTCCGGTATAGCTGTCGCGGACGGCCTCGTATGATTTCATGTCGCCGATGTCGTGGCGGCTGCCGGTCATGCGCCAGGCGTGCATGGGGGTGCGGGCAGAAAGCCATGCCGCAAAGGAGCCGGGGGCGTCTGCGTTGCAGCCGTTTTCGATGGCTTCGGGGATGCGGGTTGCGTCTTCTGCGCGGTAGAAATAAAACGGGGGAACGGCGAGGGTGCCCTTGGGTTCCTTGGGTTTTTCTTCGTATGAGGTGATGAGGTTATCTTGATCCACGGTTATGACGGCTGTCTTTTGAAGTGCGGGAAGGGAAGTCTCTTCGTGGCACATGATGCAGCTTGTGCCGGACTTTTTCGCGTAAACTATAAAGGGGAGAAGGGAAAAATCCAAAACATTGTCGCCGGCCATGACAAGATAGCTGTCAGGTGAAGGATGCTTTTCCACTGCCAGATAGATGTCTTTTACCGCGCCGAGACGCGTTTCATTTGTCGATGTGCCATCGTCTATAACGGTGGTCTTTTCTTTTGTCTGCGCCCAAGCCTCAAAATGCGCGGCAAACTTGTGATTGCTTACAACTATTATCTCGTCCACGGCGGGTGAGATGTCGGATGTAAGCCAGTCGAGTATGGGCCTTCCGCCTACGGGGAGGAGGGGCTTGGGGAAGTTTTCTGTTAAGGGGTAGAGCCTGGTGGCGTAGCCGGCGGCTAGGATGATTGCCTTCATTTAAGAATCCTTTCTGTTATTAACAACTTACTTTGCTTTTCCGACTCCGTCGGCGGTCTCGCAGATGTACGCCTTATACTTCCCGAGCATGTCGGGAAATTCGGCGAGGTATTCTTTTTCAACTACTTCCCGGATCATGTCGACTTTGGCGGGATCAAGGAGGGCCATACAGCAGCCTTTGAAACCGGCGCCTGAGAAGCGGCAGCCGTAGACGCCGTCGAGTTTGCTTAAAATGTCGTATAGTTTTATGAGTTCGGGGCTGCCGCACTCGTAATTGACGATGGAGCTCATGCCGGATTCATTAACGAGTTTGCCGTAGCCGGCAAGGTCGCCGTTTTTCCAGCATTCAAGGCCACGCTTTACGCGGTCCATTTCGGTGTAGTAATGACGGGCGCGCTTTTGCCAGTCGTGGGGAAGGCGGACGCCGTATTCCTTAAAGGTGCCTTCGGGGACCATGCGGAGATACATGTCCTTGAACTTGAGGCCCATATCGAGATCACCGTGGTCGTAAGCGTAAAGCGCAAACGCGGCGGCCTTGCATTCGTCAACGCGGCTGTTGTATGCAGAGTTTGCAAGCGAGCGGGGAACGCCGGAGAAGAAGATGCCTATGCGGTAGTCGGGCATGTCCGGGCCGGGGGCAACGTTTTCATATGAGTCGTCGAGGCAGTCAAGAGCAAGGAGCTTGCCCTTGCGGCAGAGGGTCTCGCAGCTTTGGTCGAGCTTACCGGTGGACACGCCGACATAATCGTTTTCGGCCTTTTTTGACATGTAGATGTAGTCGTTGTCTTCAAGCTCGATGCCGTTTGCCTGAGCGACGGCACGGAGATAGCAGATGGTAAGGGCTGCCGATGAGGAAATGCCACCGGAAGGCAGCGCGCCTCTTATAACGCCGGCGATACCGTACTTAAGGCGGTATTTCTTGCCGAGTTCTTTTGTGACTCCACGGAGGTAATCGCCCCAGTCACCACTCTTCTCTTCCGGCACGTCATTCACATGAAACTGAACTCGCTTGGGAAAGTTGAGGGACTGAAGCTCTATGATACCATTCTGCTTTATGCCGTATGCCATGTGCACTCCGTAGTTGAGCGCGAGGCCGTGGATGCAGCCGAATTGGTGGTCGATGTGCGCGCCGAGGGGCGCGATGCGGTATGGGGAAAAGGATGTCTCGGGCTCGCGGCCGTAGACTTCCCGGAATTTGTCTTCGCAGTACATGGAGGTCTCCTGTTATTTACACTTATTATACTCCGCAAACCACTGCGCGAAGTTTCTTAGTCCTTCCCGTATTCCGATGCGGGGGGTGAAGCCGTAATCTTCTTCAAGGGCGGCAGCGTCGGCGTAGGTGGCGGGGACATCGCCGGGCTGCATGCCGACGAGCTGGCGGTGGGCATCAAAGTCGTAATCTGCGGGGAGAACGCCGGCAGAAACGAGCTCTTCCTGAAGGGTGGCGATGTAGGTCAAAAGGTTTTCGGGGGT
>CADAQV010000109.1:5585-6442 GCA_902790095.1 uncultured Lachnospiraceae bacterium
GGGGGTGCCGCCGCCGATGTTGTAAACGGCGTACGGGGGAAGGGGGAGGCCGTCCTCGCCGGTTTCTTTAAGCGGCGCTCCCTGCATAACGCGGAAAACGCCTTCGATAATGTCGTCTATATAGGTGAAGTCGCGCTTCATGTTGCCGTAGTTAAAGATCTTTATGGTGTCGCCCTTAACAAGCTTTTGGGTCGCGGAAAAGTAGAACATGTCGGGTCTGCCGGCGGGGCCGTAAACTGTAAAGAAGCGGAGGCCGGTGGACGGGATGTTGTAGAGCTTTGAATAGGCGTGGGCCAGAAGCTCATTGCTTTTCTTAGTTGCGGCGTAGAGAGAAACGGGGTTATCTACCTTATCATCCGTGGAAAAGGGAACCTTCTTGTTTCCGCCGTATACGGAGGATGAGGAAGCATAAACGAGGTGCTCCACGGGGTTGTGCCTGCAGGCCTCCAAGATGTTGTAAAAGCCGATGATGTTGCTTTCTATATAGACATCCGGGTGGTCGATTGAATAACGAACGCCGGCCTGTGCGGCGAGGTTAACCACGATGTCAAAGTGATATTTTTCAAAGAGGCTGTCCACTAATGCCTTGTCGCCGATGGAGCCTTTTACAAAGATGTGCTCTACGTGGCTTTCATCTGCGGCCTTACCAACAAGGGCGAGCCTGTATTCCTTAAGAGCCGGGTCATAGTAGTCGTTCATGTTGTCGAGGCTGACTATGGTGCCGGAAGACATCTCCTTTAAAAGTCTTAAAACAAGGTTTGCGCCGATAAAACCGGGGCAGCCGGTCACAAGGATCTTCTTGCCGTTAATTTCGATTTTTTGTTTTTTCACTGCCATACTAATCCCTCCTGAACAGG
>CADAQV010000110.1 GCA_902790095.1 uncultured Lachnospiraceae bacterium
CATCGGCGCGCACCACAACGACATTGAGCCGACCAGCCTTGAAGCGATTATCGTTCAAATCGCCGACGCGATAAGCGCGGCCCGTCCGGGAGCGCGCAAGGAAACGGTTGACAACTATGTGAACCGCCTTGAAAACTTGGAAAAAATCGCCGAAAGCTTTGCCGGCGTCGAAAAGGCCTACGCCATTCAGGCCGGCCGCGAGCTTAGAATTCTTGTCAACAACGAAAAGATTGCCGACGGCGAGGTCAAGGAATTGGCGCGCAAAATCGCCAAGCAAATCGAAAGCGACTTGCGCTATCCTGGCCGCATAAAGCTTACGATGCTTCGCGAAACCAGAATCGTGGAGTATGCAAGGTAAAAAAGAGATTGCC
Organism: uncultured Lachnospiraceae bacterium; assembly: GCA_902790095.1. GTDB lineage: Bacteria > Bacillota > Clostridia > Lachnospirales > Lachnospiraceae > UBA4292. Next base: position 372 of record CADAQV010000110.1, read on the forward strand.
GGGTCAAGCCCGGCAATGACAATGAAACCGCCCAACCGGGCGGTTTTTTTCGTTTTAAAGCGCTTTATTTTAGCCTGGCAATTTTGGTAAAGAAAAAGCGGCGCGAAGGCGGCTTTTTGTTGCTAGGAAAAAATAAAGCGCGTAGCGGGGTTCCAAGCGACGCAAACTTAGGACACGTTAAGCTAATCTCTTTACCCTAAAAGTACCTCGTTTGCGGGCGCTTGGGTTCCCGCGAGAGCGCGTTTTTTTTCGTCGCTGGGACCCGCCTATAAAGCCCGCGTTTTTTTTGCCTACCTATAGGTCAGGATAATAAGTGGCGCGGTTTTTATCGGTTTCAAAAACGTCAACCGAATAAAGGCGGACGCCTTTTTTTTCCCATTCGCGCGGATTTTTCATTATTTGCATGACGCTCGCCATGTCGCGCTTAAGGTCTTCCATTCCAACGACGTCTGAAAATTTTACGCCGGTCTTTTTGACGACCTTAAAAGTGTTGGGCGAGATGAATTTCCTGAAGACGCCTATAATTACGGCAAAAAATATGGCGTAGAACAAAATGTCCAGCGCGAGCGAGACAAGCGCGGCGGCTGACTTTTCTGTTTGGACGGCGACTCCGTTCCGCAATAAAAATTCCTTTAGCGTCGGCGAGTCGGGGTTTTGCGTCCTAAATTCCTTTTCTTCGGTTCCGTAGTAAAGGTTAAGAAGTTCATCACGTCCGTCCGATTCGGTAGTGACTATCGCCTGCATATGATCATGGTCATAACTGCTGTCCGGAAGGGCTTTCAGGGATGCCGCTGCCGCAGTGTTGAGACCTATCTGGAGTTCTATCCAGCTATTGATGGAGTTGGCATACTTGTCTGCCGAAAACTGAAGCTCTTTTTTAAGGTGTTCTGTAAGATTCTTACTCGATGTTCCCACTATTATGGAAGTGGATACCAGCATTACTACTGCCACTATGATAATGACAGCTGCCGTTAACTTTGTTTTGATCGTACGTTTCATTGTTTCAGCCTCCTTATATTAGCTTGGTATGACAAAACAATCTGCCTGCCAGATATAATTATAAATTGCATATTTATTTAGTACAATATTTTTTTTCGGAAGGGCGAAGAGATTTCATTTACTATAGTTTTGTGCAAGTTGGATATCATCATAACTGCCCAAAATTACATTGTGATATTATTTTTAACATTATTGCCAATGATCACAGGCAAAACAGGAAATTTTTTGAGTTAATCTTACGTTGCGGTCACATAACCTTTCGGAGTATAGTAGCCTAAAATCCAGTGAAGGGAGTGATTTGTATGGATTATATAATTAAGACAGACGAGGAAGTATATTTTGGCGGGTGGGATCCGGTCCTCGGAAATCAGGTATTTACATCTGATGTAAAACTTGCTTACAGAATGAGAAGTGCTCTGGCTGTAAAGACATTGGAAAAGTTAAGCGCCGAACATCCGCAGGCAAAGATAACAAAATATGAAGAAACAAAGGTAGCTTAATGAAGGAGCCCGGACATCTGGTCCGGGCTCTTACTTTGCATTATCTTAAATCTGATCCAAAGTCATTTTTCGAAGACGGATCTGTCGAGATTGCCGTCAGCGATCGCCTGATCTACCCACAACTGAAGAGTGTCGACCGATAATGATATCTTATCAAGAGTCTTTTTGATCGAAACAAAATCAGCGATCTCATCATTCGTCACTTTTCCGTCTTCGATTATCTCAAGGAGCCGGTCCTTTTCACGGTTTATCCTGTTTAATGAATTAAGGGTTTCTATCGCTATCTGGGAAAGATCTTTTATCTGGACTTCCGGTACATATTTCTGTCCTATAGGGCATTCGTTTGAACAGTAATAATTGCATAATTTCGGTGCTTTATAGCACTGTGCAAGTGTCAGGACATCGTCCGGCTGTATATTGATCTTACCGTTCTCTATCTTTTCTATATGCTCCGCAGACATGAAACCGGTCATCTCACTTGCTTTTTCACGTGTGAGCTTAAGTTCTTCACGTGTGATCTGATATATTGATTTATTTTCTTTTGTTGATGCACGTCCCATATTGATTCTCCTTAGTTAAAGATAAGTCAGTTCGGTGAAAATATATCTTAGAACAGTATATACAAAGATCGGCGGAAATACAAATGCAGGGAAAACAGCAGTGTTTCTGTTCTTTGGGCGCATTGTATTCGCATAATGAACTATGATACAATATCCGTTGGAACGGGTATTATGCGCCTTGCGGATACTGAAAATACTGCCGCAAATCTGCATTCTGAACAAATGGAGGGACTATCGATGGATAATACAAGGATTTCGGATGCAAATGTTATAACAGAAAGATATATGGATTCCATACTGATCGAGGAGAGACTTATCGATTCGACGGTAGCGGATACTTCGATCGGCTTTTTGGGAGAAACCTTCTCGATGCCGGTAATGACGCCCGCTTTTTCGCATCTTAAGAATTATGATGGGAGAGAGCATAACGGGCTTGAAGAATACTCGATGGCTGCGAGGGACTGCAATATCCTGAATTTCTGCGGAATGATGGAGAACGATCAGTTCAAAAAGATCGCTGATACCGGTGCGAAGACGGTAAGGATAGTAAAGCCGTATGCGGATAACGGGAAGGTAAAGGATCAGATGCAGTATGCCGAGAGCGTGGGCGCCTTTGGAATAGGCATGGATATAGATCATATCTTCGGCGAGAACGGACTTGATGTGGTAGTGGGCGAGAAAATGGCAGAGCAGACCTTTGATATGATCTGCGGTTACGTTGGACTTACAAAACTCCCGTTTGTCATAAAGGGTGTGCTGAGCGTATCGGATGCCGTAAAGAGCGCCAAAGCCGGCGCCAAGGCCATCATAGTCAGCCATCATCACGGAAGGCTCCCCTATGCGGTTCCGCCTATGATGATACTCCCGGAGATAAAAAAGGCACTTAACGGATATGATGTCAGGATCATAGTGGATTGCGGTATAGCGACGGGAGCAGATGTGTTTAAGGGGCTTGCCCTTGGCGCGGATGCCTGTGCTGTCGGAAGATCGATGCTGCCGGCACTTGAAAAAGGCGGTGTTAACGGAGTAAAGGAGTTTATCGGTTCGGTCGGTAACGAACTTCGTTATATAATGAGCTTCACAGGCTTTTCCCGTGTCAGCGATATCGATGATTCTGTGCTTCACTTCATGTGATGACTGTCGGTTAATGGGAAATCGTTATAAAGAAGGGAAGGAGATCATATGAAACTTGGTACATCATCACCTCTTAAGCACGATACGCCGCAAGATTGGGCTCAAAACCAGATAAAGCTTGGCTGCAGGGCAGTAGTATTCCCGGTGCAGAGCAATGAGCCGGAAGAGAAGATAATAGCATATAAAGAAGCTGCGGAAAAGGCAGGACTTACCATTGCAGAGGTCGGTATATGGAGAAATGCGCTCGCCTCAGATCCGGATGAGAGAAAAGCAAATATGGATTACTGCGTGGAGCAGCTTCGGCTTGCGGATTTTTTGAATGCAAGATGTGCGGTCAATGTGGCCGGTGCCTTCGGACCCGTGTGGGACGGAGGATATAAGGAAAATTTTACAAAAGAAGCATGGGATGCAACCGTTTCGATGGTACAAAAGATCATAGACAGGGCGGATGTTAAGAATACTTATTTTACGCTTGAACCAATGCCATGGATGGTACCGACGGGTCCGGAAGAATATGTAAGGCTTCTTGAGGCTGTGGACAGGGACAGGTTCGCGGTCCATATGGATGTGATCAATATGATCAATTCCGCGGACAGATATTTTCATCCCGAGGAATTCGTGGATAAGTGCGCAGATCTGCTTGGCAGGCAGATAAGGAGCTGCCACATAAAAGATGTGCATCTTGACGGCAGATACACCATAAGGCTTGAGGAATGCGGACCGGGAGACGGCGAATTCCCGTTAAGGTATTATGTTTCCAAAATGAATGAAACAGATCCGGATATGCCGGTAATACTTGAACATCTTAACAGTGATGAGCAATACCTTGAGTATCTTGGATATCTGAAAAAAGAACTTTCAGGGCTATACGATATTTAGGAGGTAATCACATGCGCTGATAAAATAGCGCATGTGATTTATAATGTTTTCATAACAGGGGTTGACAGATAAATACTTCGAGAGTAGAATTAAATTAATTCGAGACGCGAAATATTTACCGGAAGGCGTGTGAGCGTATATGGAGTTTAGGGAAAACGGTTTATCCGTGGAAGCATTTAAGGATTTTACGGACTATATAGATGAGATCAAGGAGCTTCTGTCTTCAGATCTGTGGGAGAACATTTTCCTAAACTGTTCCAAGAATGAAGTCCTTATTTTCTGGCTTCTTTACCGGAAGGGCGAAGTGAATATGTCTGAAATTGCGGATTATATTCATGTGCCTCTCAATACGGCTACCGGCATTGTGAGTCGCATGGAGAAGAACGGACTTATCGAGAGGACCCATTCCAAAGAAGACAAGCGTATCGTGCTTATCAGCTTTTGTGAGAAGGGCCGGGCTCAGTTTAAGACTCTCGTGGACGAACTTTTAACTTACGGCATGAAGGTAATCGGAACCCTGAGCGCCGACGAACTTAAACTTTTAAACAATCTTTTTTCCAAGGTCAAGGATGTTTTGAAAGAAGAAAAAACAATGACTGAACCGGTCAACAAGGTCAGAAAGATTACAATAGAGTAATTTAAGGCAGCACTACCGCTGCCTTATAGCAAAAGAAATACTTCGAGACACGAACTATTCACAAACAGAACTACAAGGAAGGATATTTTATGAACCGAATCTATATATTTACCGGAAAAGGAGGAGTGGGCAAGAGCAGTGTTGCAGCCGCCCACGCATATAAAAGCGCCGAAGCCGGCCGAAAGACACTTTTGGTCAGCACCGATATGGCCCACAACCTCGGTGACATTTTTGAATGTGAGCTCTCACATGAGAAGGTGACGGTCAGGGAAAATCTGGATATTTACGAAATTGACCCCGCATATGTGTGCGAGAACGATTTTGCGGAGATTATAAAGTATGCCAAAAAGCTTCTTTCGGACACGGGAGACATTACGATTCAGGATATAGGCATATTTCCGGGAACGGAGGAGATT
>CADAQV010000111.1:0-4611 GCA_902790095.1 uncultured Lachnospiraceae bacterium
ACTGCCCTTTATTCTTGGCAAGGATTACTCAAAGATATTCTGCCCGACCATAATGATAGCCCTTTTTGTATATTATGTCTTTTCCATTCTCCAGCTCACCAGCAAGGATTCCCTTACAGGGCTTTTAAACCGTCAGGCATATTATGCGGCTGTAAACGATAACCCCAGGACCATCACCGGCATCATTTCCGTGGATATGAACGGGCTGAAGCTCATCAATGACACCGAAGGACATGCAGCCGGCGATAATGCACTAAAAACGCTTGCTCATTGTTTTATGCGTGCGAAAAAAGGAAAGCATTCGGCTTTCCGCGTCGGCGGTGATGAATTTGTGCTTGTCTGCCGTCGTTCATCCGAAGAAGAGATAATACAGCTCATAGATCATATAAGGAAGATCGTTTCCGAGACCAAATACAGTTGTTCCATCGGATACAGCTATTCTCCGGACGGAAGCAGATCCATCGAAGAGATGCTCAAAGAGTCCGATAAAATGATGTACGAGGATAAAGCAGCCTATTATAAAAGACTAGGAATAGATAAGTATCGCGGCTGACAGGTAAAAATCGGCACTATCTCAAAAAAAAATCAATGAATTGTTTTAGGTCCCGGCTATTGCCTGCTTGTCAAAGCCTCCCAAAAGGTGTATAATGCAGGTATAAAAAATCTGTATTTACAGGGGGTAACAAAATGGGATTTGATATCAAAGCAAAGATCGAAGAGATCGTAAAGAAAGTTCAGTCAGACCCGAAGATGCTTGAAAAATTCAATTCGCAGCCGACCAAAACGGTTGAAGGCCTTATAGGGGCAGATCTTCCCGAAGACACCATCGACCCTATAGTTGAGGGCGTAAAGGCTAAGATCGCAGCAGACGGCATCAAAGGGGCCATCGGCAGCATAGGCGGTCTTTTCGGAAAAAAGTCAGAAGATTGATCATTTCAAATAATATTGGACTTTTTTGTTGGTTTTGACTATAATAGTATCGGCGTTTTTAACGTCGGTACTATTTTTTTGATACAAGGGTCAAAAGGTCACAAAGCGGATGCTTGCATACGCTTTTGTGACTTTGGGACCCATACAAACATGAGAAAGTAGCCATTTTTCGTAGAAAAATGAGCGGGTATTGTCACAATTTGCGAAGCAAATTGCGATGTAGCCCGGCCCTATTGCCCGAAGGGCAATTAAGGATGGGCCGGGTTCGAGCCTTTCGAATGTTTGCATTATTTGATCTTCAGGATGTATAAAGATGAACCTTAAATTTGAGGCAAACTTTTTCGATGTTAAAAAAAGAATAAGAATATCTCCGTTCCGTAAGATCATACTTGGCTTTGCCGGAGTGATCCTTTTGGCGGCGCTTATCCTTATGCTCCCCATATCAAGTGCGGAAGGGAAATTCACACCGTTTCTTGACAGCCTTTTTACAGCTACATCTGCCACATGCGTTACCGGACTTGTTGTTCATGACACCGCGACCTACTGGTCGGTGTTCGGGCAGTCGGTCATACTCATTCTTATCCAGATAGGCGGCATGGGAGTCATAACCCTCGGCTCCATATTTGTAATGGCGGCTCATAAAAAGATAAGTCTTGCACAAAGAAGCGCCATGCAGGAATCCATCAATGCTCAGGAAATGGGCAGCGTCGTCGGCTTTACGGGCTTCCTTTTAAAGGGCATGGTGATAATAGAACTTACCGGGGCCGTCCTTTTGATGCCCGTCATGATAAAGGATTTTGGCATCAAGGGCATATGGTATGCCTTTTTCCATTCCATCTCGGCATTCTGCAATGCCGGCTTTGACCTTATGGGCGTAAGAGAACAGTATTCATCCCTTACCGCTTACACCGGCAACATCTATGTGAATACGGTGATAATGCTGCTCATCATAACCGGCGGTATCGGCTTTCTTACATGGCGGGATATCTGCACACACGGCATACATTTTTCAAGGTACAGGCTTCAGACGAAGATCGTTCTTGTAACAACGGCGATACTTCTTCTGCTCCCGGCTGTATTTTATTATGTCAACGATCTTGCACTTTCCGCTTTTGACGGGATGACACCTACAGAAAAGATCCTGGCATCGCTTTTCCAGTCCGTTACGGCAAGAACGGCAGGCTTTAATACCATAGACCTTGCGAAGATGTCACATGCCGGGCTTACCATCATGATCATTTTGATGCTCATAGGAGGCTCACCCGGATCTACGGCAGGAGGTATGAAGACCACCACGATAGCAGTGCTCGTAATGTCCATGATAGCTGTTTTCAAGCAGAAGGAAAACACCGACTGCTTTGGAAGAAGGATAGAGGATGATACGGTAAAGCATGCGGCCGCGATATTCATGATGTATATACTTCTGTTTATGGCCGGTACTCTTGTCATAAGCATGAATGAAGACATACCCTTCCTTACGTGCATGTTTGAGGCGGCATCGGCCATAGGTACGGTCGGCGTTACACTCGGCATCACCCCGGAGCTTGGCACGGTCTCACATATAGTGCTCATACTCCTTATGTTCCTCGGAAGAGTGGGAGGACTTACCCTGATATACGCGACCGTCGCATCGGTGCGCAATTACGCTTATAAACTTCCAAAAGAAAAAATAATGGTCGGATAGGAGGACAATCTCTTGAAATCATTTCTTCTCATAGGACTCGGAAGGTTCGGCAGCCACATCGCAATAAACCTTTACGAGATGCATAACCAGGTAATGGCAATAGATATCGATGAAAACAAGATAAACGCGATCTTGCCGTATGTCACAAAGGCTCAGATAGGAGACTGCACCAACGAAGATTACGTCCGCTCGCTCGGCGTTAAAAACTACGATGTCTGCATAGTTTCTGTCGGTGATGATTTTGAGCACTCCCTTCTTATCACCTGCCTTTTAAAGGAATTCGGCGCCAAGCTCATAGTTTCAAGAGCTTCATCGGATATCCACGCAAAGCTTCTTCTTCGAAACGGCGCAGACCACGTCGTATACCCTGAAAGACAGCTTGCAAAGTGGACGGCAACCTGCTACAGCTCGGAAAAGGTATTTGATTATATCGAGCTCGATTCCGACCACGCCATCTACGAAGTTTCCATCCCCGATGAGTGGGTAGGAAAGAAGATAATAGAGCTAAATGTCCGCAAGACATACAACATAAACATTCTGGGCATCAAAAAAGGCAGTAAGACCAATATCTCCATAGGCCCGGACACCGTCGTCGAAAAGGATTGCAACATGATCGTCCTCGGCTCGCACAAGGCCGTGCAGAAATGCTTCCGCATAGAGTGATGCTGGATTTGACGGGATGATCGTAAGGTTATATAAGCTCCCACGGAGCATGAACTTTTTTACGCTGTAAAGGAGGCAAAGCGTGCAACAGTATTGGATAGACAAACAGATAAAGGATGATTTCGGGTTCTTCACTTTGGAAGGTTGGGCTATACCCGACGACCCTTCAAACACACTGCAGGTGATAGTAATGTCACCGGGGCATAAGGTGGTGGATGCCGACATAACATTTATCGAAAGAAGCGATGTTGCCTTAAAGCTTCTGGGAAGCGGGCTCAATACAATGTTTGGCTTCAGGGTCATAGTAGACGGAAACAAAGACCCCGAGACCACCGTAAATCTATATGCGATGGAAAATGAGGAAGACCACATCTCCATCACTCTTTCGGATGCGGCCATAGCAAAAAGAAAGCATAAGGCCGGCCCTCAGAAGATCATAGGGGCGGTCAAGGGTTTTGCCGCTGCCGAAAGCAAATCGGAATTCATAAAGAAGTTAAAGCACGACAATCCGAAATATAAGGACAAACAGTACAATAAGTGGTTCAGAAAACAAAAGGCTACCCTGTACACTTTGCGTATGCAGGCAAATGCCGAATTTCCCTACATGCCCATGATATCGCTGGTCGTTCCCGTATATAAGCCCAGGCCCGAACACTTAAAGGCGCTGGTACATTCGGTAAAGAACCAGTCATATCAGAACTGGCAGCTCTGCCTTGTAAACGGAAGCGGAGAAGATATAGAGACCTCCAGGCTCGTAAGGGCGCTTACCAATTCGGACTCCAGGATCGTGTCGGCAAGACTTAAGGAAAACAGAGGCATTTCGGGAAATACCAATGTCGGAGTTCAGATGGCCGAAGGCGAATGGGTGGCTTTCGCCGATCAGGACGATGTGCTCGAAAACAATATCTTCTACGAATATATAAACGCCATAAATCAGGATGAGACAATAGATGCCGTATACTGCGACGAGGACAAGCTCGACGATGCGACCGGAAAGCTTTTCTGCCCGAATTTCAAGCCCGATTTCAATCTCGATCTTTTGCTCTGCAACAATTATGTATGCCACATGTTCATGGTGCGCCAGAGCGTGCTCGACGAGGCGGGGCCTCTTAGAAGGGAATATGACGGCGCGCAGGATCATGATCTCATCCTTAGATGCAGCAGGATATGCCGCAAGATAGAGCATGTCTCAAAGGTGCTTTACCACTGGAGAAGCCATGCAAAATCCACATCCCAGGATGCGGATTCAAAAACATATGCATTTGATGCCGGCGCGGCGGCCGTAAAAGACTATTACCGTTCCCGCGGTATAGAGGTGGTGACCTCAAGGCTCG
>CADAQV010000111.1:4651-10121 GCA_902790095.1 uncultured Lachnospiraceae bacterium
GATCTTGAAAAGTGCATACATTCGTTCGTGAGCCTGAGCACATATACAAACTACGAGATACTGATCGTGGAAAACAATTCCGAGGATGAAGAGACATTTGTCGGCTACAAGAGGCTCGAGCGCGAGAATACCAATGTAAGGACCATTACATATGAGGGAGAATTTAATTACGCTGCCATAAACAATTTTGCCGCAAAAGAGGCAAAGGGCGAATATCTCCTTCTTTTAAACAATGACACGGAGCTTAAGTCTCCCGATCTTTTGGAGCATATGCTTGGGTATATGCAGCGCGAGGAAGTCGGCATCGTAGGCCCCAAGCTGCTTTACGGCGACAGGACCATCCAGCATGCGGGCGTTTTGATAGGCGTTAAGCATTCGGCATTCCATGTTTTCCTTGGGTATGCTGAAAACGATTACGGCTATATGGGAAGAGCCCGCATATCCCAGAACATGTCCGGCGTTACGGGTGCCTGCCTGCTTATCAAAAAGTCACTTTGGGATAAGCTTAAAGGCATGGATGAAAGATTCACCGTTGCATACAACGATGTGGATCTTTGCCTTGCAGCCGAAAAGGCAGGGTATCTGTGCGTTTATGATGCATTTGTAAAGATGTACCATTACGAATCAAAGACCAGGGGCTCGGATCTTTCGGATGCAAACAAAAGGAGACTTGACCGTGAACGCGATCACCTCATCAATAAATGGGGAAAGCGCATGGACAGGGATCCCTATTACAATGACAATCTGAATTTCGATAACGGATATTACGAACTTTAAAAAATGAAACTGTATATAGATCATAAAAATCTGATAAATGACAATTACCACATTGCCGGCCACATTGATGCTGTGGCCGGCATTGAGCCTGAAATAAAAGTGCTGACACCCGAAGGTGAAGAGGTGTGCGCCCAAATAAGCGCAGGTGAGGATAATGGGCAGTTTGAATTTACCGTCACGGCCGACTGCCAAAAATATCCAAGGATAATGGTGCTTTTTGCTGCGGGCGGGGAGCAGGCGTCGGCCTCTTTTTCGGCGCTGACCTTAGAAAGGGAACTCTTGTCCGGAAAGCAGCGGCTTAAAAAAGCTGCCGCAAGGTTTAAGGATTCAAAAGAAAAGAAGGAATACCTGCACAAGGCCGTCATTTACAATTCAAGGTTCATGGACTTTAAGTATTCAGGGTGGTATAAAAAACACAAGGCATCCGAAAAAGAGCTTGAAGCGGAAAAGGAGCAGGAGTTTTCCTATTCTCCCCTTATAAGTCTCATCGTGCCTGTTTATAAGCCCCGGCCGCTTCACTTAAAAATGCTTGCAAGGTCAGTCCTTTCACAGACCTACAAAAACTGGCAGCTCATCTTAGTAAACGGAAGCGGGGAGGACGAAGAGGTAAGCCGCCTTGTCAAAGCCATCCGCATATCGGATGAGCGCATAAAGACGATAAGACTCCATAAAAACCTCGGTATTTCCGGCAATACAAATATAGGCATACAGGAATCGGACGGCGAATGGATCGCCTTTGCCGACCAGGATGACGTCCTTGCGCCGAATGCCTTTTTCGAATATGTAAGGGCGATGAACGGGAATGCACAGACAGATGCCATATACTGCGACGAAGATAAGATCCGCGACAAGGACGGGAAACATTTCGCGCCGAATTTCAAGCCCGACTTTAATCCTGCGCTCCTTCTTTGCAGCAATTACATCTGCCATATGTTCATGGTCAGAAAGAGCATCCTTGACAAGGCCGGGTACTTAAGGCCCGAATATGACGGCTCCCAGGACCACGATCTTATCCTGCGCTGCACGCCCCTTTGCAGGTCGGTTTTGCATATCCCCAAGGTGCTTTATTCGTGGAGAGCCCATGCCGCCTCCACGGCCGAAAGCGGCGGCGTGAAAGAATATACCACATCTGCCGGCATACGTGCTGTAGAGCAGGCCTATGCCGCTCTCGGTATAAATGCAAGAGTATCCTCGACCGAATACCCCGGCCTTTACAGAACGGATTTTGAACTTAAAGAAAAGCCCCTTATTTCGATCATCATTCCAAACAAGGATCATATAGAAGAACTTAAACGCTGCATATACTCCATAAAAAATCTTGATACATACAAAAATATCGAGATACTTATCGTTGAAAATAACAGCGAGAATGACGAGACCTTTGCCGCTTATGAAGAGCTTGCTTCGCTTGACAGCCGCATAAGAGTGGTGGGTTATGAAGGCAGCTTCAACTTTGCCGCCATCAACAACCTCGGCGCGCAGAACGCGAAAGGAGAGTACCTTCTTCTTTTAAATAACGACACAGAGCTTATCTCGCCGGATCTTATCACCTCCATGGCCGGATATATGAAACTTCCGGGTGTCGGCATCGTCGGCCCCAGGCTTTTATACCCCGACCGCACTATCCAGCACGCAGGCCTTCTTATAGGAATAGACGGCGCCCCACACCACGTATTTTTAGGCCGGCCCGCCGAAGACCCCGGCTACATGACAAGAGCCATCGCATCACAGAACATGTCCGGCGTCACCGCCGCCTGCATGCTCATAAAGAAATCACTTTACGACCTTTTAGGCGGCATGGACGAACGTTTCGTCGTTGCCTACAACGACGTCGACCTCTGCCTTCAGGCAGAAAAAGCCGGCTACCTCTGCGTATACGACGCCTTCGTTTCCATGATCCACTACGAATCCTCATCCCGCGGCTACGAGCTTTCCCCCGCCCAGAAGATGCGATTCGAGGCCGAACGTGACCTACTTCAAGACAAGTGGGGCGAAAGGCTTTCCCGCGACCCTTATTACAATCCAAACCTCAGTCTCCGGTGGGGATATTACAATCTTCCATAGGAAAAGTGAGACTTTAAAATTATACACAGAAAAATCTTTTTTCAGGAGGTATCAAGTATGCAAAAAAACAAAAGAATTGCTGCTGCTTTTATGTCTTTTCTGGTTGCTGCCGTGCAGGTGCCCGTGATCGCAAGTGCCGATGACGCGGACTCACAACAGACTTTTCCTGCTGCGTTTGACCTGCGAGACAAAGGCGTTGTGACCCCTGTAAAGAATCAGAACCCATGGGGATCATGCTGGGCCTTTGCAGCCACCGCCGCGACAGAGACGTCCATCTTAACCAAAATGGGTGTTAGCTATGAGGAATCAGGGCTTGACCTTTCCGAACGCCATCTTTCATGGTATGTTGCAAGGGCGGTGACGGAAGACATCAACCCTTCGCAGGCAGGCGAAGGTCTCTACATCTACAACGAGGAGGCGGGTCCGAACCATATCTATAATTTCGGTGGCCGAGAGGAGTGCGCCGCGACACTTTATGCTCAGGGCATAGGTCCTGTTTCGGAGGAAGAGTATCCTTATAAAGGATCCGGAGACAAGCTTGCATATGAGGACCTGTTGAATAACAAAGAACAGTATATCGCGCTTGATATGGCGGCTTTAAGGGAGTTCGACCATTTCAGCGACGATGATTACATAAGGCAATGCGCCGAGATGGACTATGACTATGACCTTGCAAGATACAGCAAGTATGATGTATACAGTCCTCTTGACGACTGGTCCGTGACCGATACGGACGGACCGGGCACGGGCAAGCTTAAAGGGTCTGCCTACACGCTAACAGACAATAATGTCATCACCTACTGGATCCGCAAGGGCACGGGAGATATGGACAGTAATGAAAGGTTTGAAGAGGAAGGTAACGATCCCATTGTGACTTGGGAATCAGCAAACCTTTATCAGGCCAGCATCGATCAGATAAAAGCGGAACTGTATGCCGGCCGCGGCGTTTCAGTGGATTTCAGTATCGATAACAATGTCATTAACGGCGAAACATGGGCCGTATACAATGATCACAGCCTTCGCGTTTCCCGTCATGCCGTGTGCATAGTCGGATGGGATGACAACTATCCTGCATACAACTTTACTCACACAAGAACTCCGAGCGGAGAAGTGATGCTGGATTCTTCGGGCCGTGAAATATCCGATGAGAAGGCAACAGAGATCACCACGCCCGCGGGCGACGGCGCATGGATCTGCAAAAACAGCTGGGGATCCGAGACTGACTGCGTACCAAGCGGTCTTGTAGGTCATGACGGAAAGACGGAGGATCTTTATAGAAGTGAATGGGGCATCGTTGACGAATTCGGCAGACACACCGGCTATTTCTATCTGTCATACTACGACTACACCATAGGCGTGCCCGAAAGCTTTGACTTTGAGATCAAAGAAAATCATGATCAGGAAAACGCGCTTCAGCTCGATTATCTGCCTGCTTCAGCCGCAGAGTGGAGAAACAACGGCACATCGCCGATGTGGGAAGCAAATGTGTTTACCCTTGATAAAGATATGCGTATCGACGAGGTTGGCACACGTATCAGAATGTCCGACTGCGCTCCTCTGTCGGGCTTTAACGTTAAATACGACCTCTACAAGTTAAACGAAGATGCCGCAGCTCCCGATGACGGCGAACTCATTGCGACCTGCACCCGCGAGTATCAAAACGAAGGATACCATCGTTCGGCCCTCGACGCGCCCGTTTATCTCAAAGCAGGTGATCGTCTCAGCGTAGTTGTACAGCAAAGCCACACCTTTGAAAACGGTGTCACCAAATACTGCGTAAGCGCTCAGGAGACCATCGGTTACAGGGAAAACCCGAGATGGCGCCGCGATCCGCTTTGGGGCAATCCTATCGTGAATGAAGGCGAAAGCTTCTGGAAAGCGGAAGGCATCACCGATACGGAAGAATACAATATTGACGGCTGGCTCGATATGACATCTCCCTTAACAGCCGCGCTCAATGAATATCTCAATCCCGAGACAAGCTTTCTCTACGGCAGCTATGTAGAAAAAAAGACACCTCTGTATGACTTTTTCAATATGGACAATTTCTGCATAAAAGCATTCGGAGAGCCTGTGACATTAAAGCATGTCGAAGCCGTAGAGCCCACATGTGAAACTGAAGGAAATACCGAATACTGGCTCGATGAGCAGAGCAAAGCCATGTATAAGGATGCAGAAGGCAAAGAGACGATAGAAAACGTTGTCATCCCCGCCGGCGGTCACGAATGGGGCGAATGGATCGTGACGGTTCCCGCAACCACTACTTCCGAAGGCACCGAGATGCGCACCTGCGTAAATGATCCCACGCATACAGAATCAAGAACCATTCCTGCTTTAGAGCCCGAGCCCGATATCCCTGGCAACTACGAAGGCAATAATGAAGGCAACAATGAAGGCAATGTGGATACCGATGATGTGAGTATGCCGACAGGAGAAAGCAGACTTGCAACCACACTCATATTTATATCTGCGGCAGCTCTTGCAGCATACCTTATGCTTGCAGCTTTGAAAAAGAAGAATAAATAAAAAAGGGGCTGTAAAAAAACAGCCCCATATAGTAAATGCAAGACAGCGTCTCAATGATCTATTTGCAGAGCTGGACTGTCGTGAGCGACCGATCTTCACGACG
>CADAQV010000112.1 GCA_902790095.1 uncultured Lachnospiraceae bacterium
GCCGGGGTTTCTACCAACGGCTGCCGCAGCCTGTCCTGCCGCATAACCCTGTCCTACACCGGGTCCTATACCTGCAATCAATGCAAGTCCCGCACCTATAGCCGAGCAAGCTAAGATCAAATCCTGTCCTGTTATCATAATATCCTCCTTTTGCCATTTAAGGCTTCATAAAATTTTATATACCTGCCGGCTTGTACCGGCATTTGTTTTCTTATCATTCCTCATCGGATATCTTGTCCGACACATAGACCATCGTCAGCATACAGAATACATATGTCTGTATCGCACCCGAGAAAAGGTCGAAATAAAAATGCAGCGCCACGGGTATACCGATAGTAAACAAAAGCGGCATCATTCCATACCAGAGCCCCAGCATAACGGTTCCCGACATGACATTACCGAAAAGACGGAGCGAAAGAGAAAGGGGCGTTGCGACCTCTCCTATAAAGTTTATCGGAAACAGGAGCGGTATGGGCTTAAACAATGCTGTCACATGACCGACCTTGTTTTTCTTGAAACCGTTGTAATGTATCATGACAAAGGTTATAAGTCCGAGGCAGAGCGTAACGCCGTAATCCGCCGTGGGCGCCCTGAGCCCGAATATACCGGAAATGTTGCAGATCAGTATAAAGATAAAGATCGTGCCGATATAATTCGCAAACTTCTTCGCGTTCTTTCCCATGCCGCCTGCGACCATTCCGTCAAGCTTTTCCACTATCAGCTCCACGATATTCAAAAACATTCCCGGAGCCTCTATGGTATCGGACTTTAAGGCTTTTTTGATCGCCCTGTTTGCTGCTATGAAGAAGATGACCAGAACCACCGTGATGATCAGCATTGCCACATGTGTCGTGGTCAGTGCGACCTCCTGACCGAAGATCTCATATTTATATAACAGCTTTATCATGAAATCGTTGGTCTGTTCAGCGACTACCATCACTCTTCCTCCTCTCCTGTGTCCTCATCTTTTGGGACATATTTTTCCTGAAAAAACATTTGCACGTATGTGGCCGGCTTGAGGCTCAAAAGACCTCCAAGCAGTGCCAGTATATTTATCATGCCCGTAAAATACAGTATTGTAACACTTAAAAGAACGATGCCCGTTCTTATCAGATAATCTCTTCTGGTCCTTTTAAGCGCCCCCTCCTCATCCATATCCACGCTTTTTGAAAGGGATGAAGCCATATGGATCGCCATAAAGGATGCCAGCGCAGCTCCGAAAGCAAAGCCTGCAAGAACTTTAAGGATCTCTGTCTGCCAGCCGCCTGTAATATACATTATGACTGCCGTGACCGCGGCCATGACAACTGAAATGACTATGCTCCATATGACCAGCTTTTTTGCGGTATCACCGACCTCTTTTTCCATATGATCAAAAATCATCTCTTGCCGCATTTATCCTTTCATATTCGGCCTTGATATCTTCTGTTTCCTCATTTTCCTCTGTTACGGGCGGCTTCTTTTTGTCATATATTCCGCTGACCGATCTTGTAAATTCATCGTCTTTTCCGGCTCTGGCCTTTGCAAACCTGAAAGCGGCCGTAAAACCGCTTGCCACGCCAATGATCACCAGCCAAACAAGAATATCGATCTGAAAGCTGTCCTTCAGCCAGATGCCAAGGGCCGTGAGCAACAGCACCGGAGTGAGCGCGGTGATGCCGAGCTGAGGAACAAAAAACAGCATTTTGAAAGTCTCTCTTTGTTCGTTCTTCATAGTCCACTCCACTAAGCTCCAGCATAACAGACTATAGTATACTCCTTTTTTGTGTAAATGTCCATATGTGGCCAAATAAAATATTTGCCTTGCGCCGCATAGGGCGCAAGGCAGGTGGTTTAATAGGCAAGGAAGGGCTTTAAGTCCCTCATTATTTCGTCGATGGGCCGCGCAGAGCTTGCTATCTCGAGCTTAAGATTCTTTGTCAGATTCATTGCAAATATTCCCATTATCGATTTTGCATTCACAAGTACTCCGTCCTCCGAAAGCATGAAATCACCTTCCTGTGAAGACATGAACGACACAAAATTTCTTACCTTATCTATAGTATTCAGTTTGACTTCCACTGTTTTTCCCATACGCTTATTACCTCCTTTTAAAGATCCAAAGCATAAGCTTAAAGCATGCAGGAAACCAAAAGAGGCCTTTTGGTTTCTTTCTGTTTTTCTGTGGAATTATAGCCTTAAACCGACTGTTTGTCAAACCGAAAACTGACCAATTTTACCATGTTTCGCACAATTTTTCGTGCACAGTGCACAAAAGCAGGCTCATTTTTCCTGTCCCAAAAGCGCCTGATAAACATCCCTCTTTGAAAGGCCTCTGTCCTTTGCGACCTGCTTCATGGCCGCCGTCTTTTCCATCCCGCAATCAAGGTACATTTTCATGTGCTCCTCAATGGAAAGCTCCTGCCATGTCATTTGCCTTGCGGCCTCTATTTGGCTTTTATCTGCACCTTCTATGCAAAGAACAAATTCACCTTTAGGGGCATTTTCCTCAAAATGCCTTATGCCTTCCGAAATCGTGGTCCTTATTATCTCTTCGTGTTTTTTGGTAAGCTCTCGGCAAAAGGATATCTTTCTGTCGCCAAGCCCCTCAAGCAGCAGCTTTAAAGTCTTTAAAAGCCTATGGGGTGCCTCATATATAACAAATGTCCTCGTCTCTTCCTTAAGTTCATTTATTCTGTCACGGCACTCTTTTTTATCCGCCGGCAAAAAGCCCTCAAACGCAAATCTTCTTGTGGAAAGCCCCGAAAGCGTAAGCGCCGTTGTAGCGGCAACGCAGCCCGGAACGGCAGTAACGGTTATCCCGGCCTCGGCAGCATAGCAGACAAGCTCGTATCCCGGGTCTGAGATTCCCGGCGTACCGGCATCTGTTATGCAGGCTATATTTTTTCCTTCAAGCAGCTTTTCCACAAGCTCTTTCGCCTTTTCGTGCTTATTGAACTCATGATAGCTCGTCATGGGCGTGTGGATGTCAAAATGCGTAAGAAGCTTCATGCTGTTGCGGGTATCCTCGGCCGCGATAAGATCCGCTTCTTTAAGTATTCTTATCGCCCTCGCCGTCATATCCTCAAGATTTCCGATGGGCGTAGCCACCAAATACAATGTTCCGGCCATTTTTTCACCTATCTTTCATGATTCATCAATACTTCATGGAAATAGATATCATCCATTTCCTTTGTGTATTTGCCTTCATCATCAAAAACTATGCAGGGCTTTTCCACTCTGCACTGCGTTTTCCCCCGCCAGATGCCCTCAATAAGCAAAAGATTGCATTCCTGATCCGCCTTTGGATAAACAAATCTGATATTCCTGACGGAAAAGCCGAATTCCGTCATGGCGCTCGTTATCTCTGTAAGTCTTGAAGGGCGATGCACCATGTAGAATCTTCCGTGATCTTTAAGCACGGCGGCGGCAGCCCTTACCACATCCCTGAGGGTGCATTTGATCTCCGTTCTTGATATGGCCTTTGTGTCACTTCCGCTTATCAGGCCTTCTTTTACCGTCATATACGGCGGATTTGATGTAACTACATCAAACGGCCGGCCCGGAAAAAGGGCGGCCGCTTCTTTGATATCTCCCGTTATTATATTTACTTTTTCTTCAAGGCCGTTGAGCTTTACGCTTCTTTTTGCCATTTCGGCAACGTTTTCCTGTATTTCAAGCCCGGTAAAAGAAGCCCCGGCCGTCTTTGCCTCAAGAAGCAGGGGAATCACGCCCGTGCCGGTCCCAAGATCAAGGCATTTTTCGCCTTCCCGCACGATAGCAAAAGCCGTAAGCAAAACGCTGTCCAGGCCGAAGCGAAAACCTTTTTTGTTTTGAATGATCTTATAGCCCCTGTCGTTTAATTCATCAATTCTTTCGTTTTCCGGGTCCCTGATTATCATATCCACCCCTGCGGAATTCTCTTCTTCCTCTGTTTATCTTTCTTTCCTCTTTGCCCTTATCTTCTCTGACTGCATCATCCGTCTTTTCGGATCTTTCGGTCTTTTCGGCTCTTTCCGCCTTCTCCGCTTTTAAAGGGTTGCTCTTGCTGTCATATTTATCATACTTTGTGGTCTTTTCATTCAAGTCAATGTCGCGGTCTATCGTCTTGGAATTCTTTACGGGTACGGCAGCATCATCGGCCGCATCGTTTTTGTCCGGAACGGTTTTTCTGTAGGTCACGGATTTTATCTCCCCCGCCTCAAGAAGTCTCTGATACTCTCTGCGCGTGTAGACCCTTGTCACTTCGTCGGCCTTATATTCTTTTACTTCGGCCTCGTCGCGGTTGTTTACGAATCTTACCTTGAGCTTCTGCTTTATGATGCTCTTTTCTATGACTTCGCCCATCAGACCTTCGGCGTTTTTAACTATATCTCCCTGGGAAGGAAGATTCTTATTTAAATACAGATAGGTCTCGTGCTCGTTCTGCAGACAGCAGATAAGCCTGCCGCATACGCCCGAAATCTTGCTCGAGGTAAGGGGAAGCTCCTGATCCTTTGCCATTTTTATAGTTGCGGAACCGAAATCCGAAAGAAAAGCATGGCAGCAAAGCTCTCTTCCGCATACGCCTATTCCGCCGAAATACTGTGTCTCGTTTCTTACGCCAATCTGTCTAAGCTCGATCCTTGCGTGGAATGCACCTGCAAGCTCCTTTACGAGTTCTCTGAAATCCACCCTCTGATCGGAGGTGTAATAGAACATGATCTTGCTGTTGTCAAAGAAATATTCCACCTCTACAAGCTTCATGTCAAGCCCGCATTCCCTCATCTTTTCATAAAAGATGGGCCTTGCTTCTTTTTCAAGGCGCTTGTGCTTTTCGTCTTCTTTTATATCCGCCTCGGTTGCTATTCTTAAAACGGGTTTTAAGGGGATCTCCAAGTTCTCTTCGTTTATCTCCCTGGGGGCAATGATAACTCTGCCTATCTCAACGCACTTCACCGTTTCAACTATTACCATATCGCCGATTTTAAGATCAAAACCGGCAGTATCAAACGAATAGACCTTTCCTGTCCCTCTGAATTTTACTCCAACTATCTTTACCATATATATTTTATGTGATTCCTTTCACCAAAAAAGCATTTGGGCATAGTTCCCATTAGGGCATTCTAGCATATTAAAGCCTTCTTGTCCATCTATTCCTTTGCTTGCGGCCTGCACTTTATAAGCATAAGCTCTGCGGCAAGCTCCGGAGACACATTTACCTTCCTTTGCCTTTCAGCAGTATCGATGGCTTCAAAAATGCGCGGAAAGTCGGAAAGATCATATTTTTCGGAAATGCGCTTCATAACAGGCGTAGCCGATCTTGTATATCCTGCCTTGCATTTTGCAAGGTCCGAAAACCATGTCCTCATCATTGAAAACAGCATAGGAAGATCCTCTTTTTCCGCCCCAAGTCTTACCGCCTCATTCCATATCTGCTCGCCCGTCATATCACACAGCTCTTCAAGGCATCTT
>CADAQV010000113.1 GCA_902790095.1 uncultured Lachnospiraceae bacterium
AAACATTTTTTTATCTCCGTTTATTTTTAATTGAATGGTCTTGGTGCCGTAAGTAATTTATGCACCTGCATTTTTTGCACCGGCAAAGAAATCCGGGATCACTTCACCGAGTGTCTTTCCTTCTATATCGGTCATGTATTCGGTTCCGTATTTTGAGATGCTGGTCTGGTGCACGCCGGCATCGGCAAGGGTACGGGCCGCCCAGAGGGGCATGGCATCGGATATCTTTACTTCCATCAGGTAGATGCCATCCGGGAGGATGAGTCTGCCTGTATTTTCCGTGTCAAGAGAAAGTTCTTCTCTTCTGGCAGTTATGTCGCGGTCGAAGGTGACTCTGAATTCGGGATCTTCCTTTCCCGCAAGGGCTTTTCTGTTATATGAGAGGTAGACCTTTGGAACAAGGGGATATATCTTTCTGAAATAATCCAGCTCTTTTAATATCTGCGCATTTACACGTTCCTGCGGGTGGCTGCCGTCTTCCAGATATTTTTCCGCCTGAGAAAGGGGCAACACTATTCTTCTTTTGCTGACCAGGCCTTCATATTTCTTTTTTATCTCGATGAAGGTCATCGATTCGGCGTTTGGCCGGCCGTAGCTCCTGAGCCTGAGTTTTTCTTTATACAAGGGTTTTTGAATGGATCTTCTGATCAAAAGATCGTCGCTTGTATCATAATAAATATTTCGGATGGGATAAAAACCGCCGCATTTTATGCTGTATCTGTCCTCTATCATATGCTGAAGAAAGACATCTTTTACTTGTTCGTACTGCTTTTCATCAAGCAGGAATTTCATTTCGTACCGTTCAAAGACTTCGAGCGGTTTGGGGGGTGGGGCCATATAGTCCTCCTTTCTTCGCCTGGAGTTATATTGATCTGACAGCCGCTTTTCTTCCGGGCGGCTGACAGGCAGATCGCTTTTCATTCCTGCCTGCCGAATGATTCATTTGTGATCTTCGTGTATGATACTATCAGCGAATTGTGTTCAAATCTTGAAAAAATATTTATTATTTTATGTTTTCCAAAAGAAATGATCCGGGCACCACTTTTCATCGGTTCCCGAATCATCATAATGCTTATATATACAAATGACAAGTATAAAAAACTAACCATTTATGCTTTAAATTCCCAAAATATCCAAAACCTCTTCTTTCATCTTGTCGGGATCGCATACTCTTGTGTGTCTTACGGGCGCGCCCATGAGCTCTTTTACAGCCCCCGGGATCTCTACGCCTGTGACTTTGTGAAGTTCTTCGACCTTTGCAAATTCATCAGAAGGATCGCACTTAAGCTCGCCGATAGATTCAAGAACAGCTGTCAGGAACTTGTAGGGGCTTGCTGTGGAGGCAAGTACTGTCTTGGTATCATCTCCGGTCCTGTTTACATAATCGGCATAGACCTTTGATGCAACGGCAGTGTGGGTATCCATCACATAGCCTTCTTTTTCGTATATTTCCTTGATGCGGGCCGCTGTTGCCGCTTCATCCGCATAGCCGCCAAAGAAATCGGAAAGCTTTGCATAGGCATCCTTTGATATCTCGTAGCGTCCGCAGGACTTAAGGCTGTCCATAAGCTCCTTGCACTTTGCGGCATCTTCTCCGACGCAGCTGTAGATAAGTCTTTCGAGGTTGCTTGATACAAGGATATCCATTGAAGGAGACGATGTCACTTTAAATTCGCGGTTCTTGTCGTATACGCCTGTTTCAAAGAAGTCGAACAATACCTTGTTTTCGTTTGAAGCGCAGATAAGCTTTGCGATGGGAACTCCCATGGCGCGCGCGTAGTATGCGGCGAGGATGTTTCCGAAATTACCGGTGGGGACGCATACGTTGATCTTTTCGCCCTCTTTTATCTCTCCTCTTGCAAGAAGGGTCGTGTAGGCATAGGTGTAATATACGACCTGAGGAACAAGTCTTCCTATGTTGATGGAGTTTGCGGATGAGAACTGAAGGCCGGCAGCATCCATCAAAGCCGTAAGAGCTCTGTCGGAAAACAGCTCTTTTACGCCTGTCTGGGCGTCGTCGAAATTGCCGCGGATGCCGACTACTGCGGTGTTGTCACCCTTCTGGGTAACCATCTGAAGCTCCTGGATCTTTGATACGCCGTCCTTGGGATAAAAGACGATGATCTTTGTGCCGGGAACATCCGCAAAGCCTGCAAGGGCAGCTTTTCCGGTGTCTCCCGATGTTGCGGTAAGTATCACGATCTCTTTGCCTATATTGTTCTTCTTTAATGCGGTAACCATGAAGTAAGGAAGTATGGAAAGTGCCATATCCTTAAATGCGATGGTAGCGCCGTGGAAGAGCTCGAGGTGGTATGCGCCGCCGACTTTCTTTATGGGAACAAGCTCTTTTACATCGAATTTGTCATCATATGCCTTTTCGATGCAGTTTTTGAGTTCTTCCTCGGTAAAGTCGGTGAGGAATTCCTTCATAACGATATATGCTACTTCCCTGTAATCGGCGCCTGCAAGGCTTTTTAATGAAACGGGAAGCGTAGGCAACTTTTCGGGAACGAAGAGGCCTCCGTCCTTTGCAAGGCCCTGCAATATTGCCTTTGAGGCTGTGATGGGGCCGTCGCCTCCGCGGGTGCTTCTATATAAAAGATCTGACATGATTGTCTCCTTTCGGCTTAAGTTTTATCAGGCCGCGGGCCTAATAGGGTCAACTATAGCACGGATCTCTTCATTTGACAAGAGGTGTTCGAGCCTGTTTTTCTGACCTGAAAGAATTTCCGTAAACATTCTTCCGTCAACGTTCAGCCTTCCCTGCCTTAAGTAGGAACCTGATATCTGTACCCAGTAGGGTGTCGATGCGTCGATGTTGCAGAAATAATTAAAGCCGCTGTTTTTCAGGTATTCGTATTTTGTCAATGTGAGCTCTGTCTGTCTTTCGGCATCCGTATAGAGCCTGAAGCTGCCTATGTCTTCTCCTGTAGGGTAGATAAGGATGTCTGTCTTTCCGACAATGGGCTCCACTTCCTTTTTCCAAAGCTCCACATCTGCCGTTAAGCTTTCGTATGTCCTTGCCGCGCCGAAGGATGCGTGGTTCCAGCCGTGCATGGCTATCTCCCAGCCTTCCGCTTTGAGGGTTTTTGCGACTTCTGCGGCTTTTTTCTTATCCTCTTCTATATTTACATTCGGAACAGCATAAAGCGGATCGTTTGCCGCGCAGTCCGGGCCAAAGTGAGTATCCGACGTTCTGTATCCGAAAACGCCTTCGTAGCCTGTGACTGCCAGGATTCCCTTTGAGCCGTGATATGAAAAATCGGGGTGTTCTTCGATAAACGCATCAAGTATCGGAACGATGTCATAATCTCCCGGTTCGCGGCCGTTCATTTCACACTTTATCTTTCCGTCCGCCAAAACAAGTTTTGTCGCAAAACCGTCCGCAGCTGTCACGCGGTAATAATTCAGATCATCCTGCGATATGACAATGGGCGTCTTGCCTGCGGGAAGGAGTATTGCTTTCTGTTTCATGGCTGCGGAGCCGTCCGCCGCCGTTTCAAGTTCTGCTATATCATGCATCCCCACAAGGACGAAGCCTTTTTCGTAGAGCTTTTGTATGATGTTCTTAAATTCCGTAACGGTAACGGTGGTCTTTGCATATGAGGCCGCACGCTGGTCTCCGTCAAATGCAAGCGCTGTATCCGCAATAAGAGTGTGAAACCTAAGATGCGAGATCTTTGTATTGTCGGACCACTTTATAAGGCGCGCCTTTGTGTCTCCTATTTCTGCCGTAAGGCTTATGCAGTCGGGATTTGAGGCGTAGTCTGGAATTGCGGCTATCATCTCAAGAGCGGCATCATAATCATACATTGCTGCTGCTCTTCTTGCCTTTGCGATCGCAGTCTGCACAGCATCATCTGCCTGCGCGGGCGCGGTAGTTTCGGCGGGCTGAGCAGACTCGTTAATGACCTCGATCCTGCTTTCGTTTACGTTTATTTCGGGCGGGTCTTCTTTTTTCTTAAACGGATTAAAGAAGACCAGTATTATGATAAGGATAAGGACCACGACCAAAAGCGCGGAGAGAATGATCACGGGCATAAGGCCCATGTTTCTTCTTCGCATGCTGAAACTGTTTCGTTTTTTACGATTTCTCCTTTTTCTTCTGCTGCTGTAGCTTCTTCGCATGATTCTTTCCCTTTTTCATTCTGAATGTCTATGTAAAAACTCCTCTCATCGTTCGGAGTTTTATTGATCTGACAGCCGTATATCAATACCCTGTAAACATATCTTCGCCGTAACAGTACATCCTGATGTGTTCTACCCATGCGGCGTATTTTTCCGCTTTCAGGTGGAGTCCGTCATTTGTACAGTCGGAGCTTAAGGCGCCTGTTTCATCCAGGAGCTCCGGTATGTCGTTTGCAAGATAGAATACATCCGTTCCGTCGCAGACATATCTTGCCGCCCAGAAATTACGTGAATTTATGTTGTCGTTGTTCTGCCAGTCGGATTCATCGGATTTTTCCTTTGTTATAGGCATTGAACCCATAAGTGTTATGACTGCATCCGGACACATCTGCTTTATCCAGTCGACTGCCTCGGCATAGTATTTGCCGTAGGCTTCGGCATTTTTGATCCCGAGGTCGTTAAGACCGAACAACAGGTATATCTTCTTGTAATTCTTTGCCGTGAGCACCGTTTCAAGGCCGGCGCTTCCGCCGTAGCTTAGATCAAACGATGTCTCTTTTATCTTGAATATCGAAACGCCGCGAAGGAATGCGAAATCGCAAGGAAGGTTGCTGTAATAGAACAGTCCCTCTACTCTTGAATCTCCGATAAAGATGGCGTCCTTAAAGTATTCGTCATCTCCGTAAACATAGGCGTAGTTTTTGCCGACGGGCTTAAGGAGCGGGTCGTCATAGTAGCCCGATCTTATGGTTATGGGCTCAGTGTGGATATAGTTTACAGACCTTGGCTGGCGGCCCTTTAAAGGATCCTGTGTGGGGTCTTCGGGCTGAGTAACCGGCTTGCTTTCCTCAGGGTCTGTTTCCTGAGGAGCCGGAGATGCGGTGCTTTGATCTATGGGCTGTGTCTCGCTTTCATTCCATGTGGGAATTACATAGCCGGAAGGCGTAGATGAAGCGGTGCTTTCGGTCTCCTGCCGGCTTTCTGCAGGCTTTGACTCTGCAGGCTGCGTAGGGGTATCATCGCCGCCGTCATCGTTTCTTCCCGCAAGAAGAAGGGATTCCATGGCGGGGTGATCCCAGCCCCATGAATTTTTGAGATTGCCCGCTGTCATGCCTACGATGGATATTGCAGTCACGACTATGACCGAAAGGATGAGTATCATCGCAAGCGGACACCTTTTCACAAAGGCCGTTATGAAGTTTTTCTTGTTTTTGTTGTTATTTTCGTCCATTATTTAAATATTTCCTTAAATGCGGCATCTTTCATCAGAATCTAAAATACAGGAAATCTCCCGAACC
>CADAQV010000114.1 GCA_902790095.1 uncultured Lachnospiraceae bacterium
CTCAACCTTTCAAAATACGCCGACGGCCACACAGTTGAAAAGCAGCTCCGCATCACCGTTCCCGAAAACCTCAATTTCGAAGGCGTATTCGAAGAAGTCCTTTCAGGCTACGCTGCTGCCTACAGCCTTGACAGCATCAAGACTTCCCACATGGGCACCATGTTCGAACTTACCTACACCGTTTCAATGAAAAAGGATGCTTCCGCAAAGGCCCTCATCGACGACATCAGGACCCGCAACGGAAACCTCGCCGTAGTATTAAGCAACAAATCCACAGAAAAAGCACCCGTTGCACTGTAAGCAACTAATATTTCTTAATTCTTACCGCCCACAGCCGCCTACATCGCTGTGGGCGGTAAGAATTTCTTAAAGCGTACCGCCCAGAACTGTGTCCAGCCCTCTGGGCGGTATTTGAATAAAATTGACCCTGTAAAATATGTTTTTCTCTTGATTAGTATTAAAAATGTGGTTATTATATAGAAAAAAGAGGAGGAAGAATTATGAGAAAGAAAAAGGGAGCATTTGTAAGAACAGTTGTCGGAATGACAACTACCGTGGCGCTTATCGCTACAGGCTGTTCGAAAAACAGACCGGATGATTCGGGAGCTTTGGAAACCGGTTCGGAACCGGTTGTTGAGTCGACCGCTGAGGACATCACATCGGCATCGACGGAGAGTGAAACAGAGGCATTAACAGAGCCTGATAAATCTGCCGATGAAACAACTGCAGGCGAGACAGAAACAGAGACAGAAACAGAGACAGAAACAGAAACAGAAATAGAGACGGAAACAGAGACAGAAACAGAGACAGAAAAAGAGACAGAAGTAGAAGAAACAAAGACAGAGTCGTCCGAGACTGTTTCCGGCAACTCAGATGACACTTCCGTCATTGATACATCGGATTACAAGATCAGTATTGATATAGAGACGGAAAAGAACGGACTGGCATGGAAGGTTTATGCCGAAAACAAGACGGACAAAAGTATCTCATTCGAATTATATGACTTCTATAAAGATGGTTGTCAGATGAACTGGCTCGAAAACATGTATGTTGATCTTGGACCGGGAGAAAGCTCCGAGGAGATCATAGCGTGTAATGAAGAGGATGCCGTAATTTTTTGGTTTGGAAACAATGTCGAGTGCAAGTTTGGGGTCGAAAAAGAAAACGGCGGCATGGAATACTATGGCATGGAAGGTGGCAATCGCCTTTTCTATGATATGAACACGAAAGACGCGATCAGGTATCCGGAAGAGCCTGTCGTACTCCCTTACAGCAATGATGATCTGGCAATAGAAGTAAGCTATTTAACGGTAACTTCAAAGATCCAGGGAACGGATATGACATCCATTTTTTTAGAGCTCGGCAATAAAACGGATTCGGAAATGAATTACAATATTAAAGATCTCGTGATAAACGGTATTCATTTTTATATGGAAAATTACGTTACCTACCAGCTTATGTATAAATATCAGTCAGGGGTAGTGAACGAAATCCATATTCCCAAAATAGAACTTGAAAGGCTCGGAATAGAAAAGATAGAAGAGGTCCTGATGAAGATCGAAGTGTATGACGATGATTCAAGTGATCTTGTCGACCGCCTCTATGTCGCATCATATCCGTATGGAACAGAGGGCAAACATTTTGAAGAAATAAAGAGTTCTCGCGTTCCGGACAATGTAATTGACAATGAGCTTTTCAGATTTGAAGTATTTAAGGATGAAGTTGAAGGTGTTTTCAAGTATCGTTTCGAAAACAAATCAAATATGACATTGACTTTATCCATAAATGATTTTGAAGTTAACGGTAAAATGATACACCGTTCGCTGGATTACGGCAATATTTTCGCCGAGAGAAAAAAAGTTGCAGAGGGCACGCTTGATATATTGAATAATTTGGATATTCCGGTATCGGAAATAGAAACACTGTCATTCGAGCCGATCGTAAATTCAAATTACGGAGGAATATACATAAGCCGCGGACGTTTAGGCGATAACATCATAGTACTTTAAGGCGCTGAAAAAACCCATTTCGGACGCTTAGAACCAAAACCAAACAAATGAATACATTATAAAAAAACACTAAAAACTAAGAATTATCTTGAAGAATCGCCCTTTATATGATAAACTTGTTTTCAAGTAAGAGTAGCCTGGGGTGCTCGGTAGCCTTCGATTATTTTTGAACCTACACGACATAAACGGGATTCCTACATTCCCATGATGATGTCACGCCTGATGTAACAGCTTGGTAGGCAGAGGCATGGGTGCGGTTGCCCACCTAGCGACGCTAGGTGTCAAAACTCGAAGGAGCCGGCATTTCGGGTCTCTTATGCTGTAAGATACGGGGATGTGCCCCGTCTTTTTTTTGCCCAAAAGTGAGACCCGGGGACGGGGTCATAGTCTCATTTTTGCCCCCGCCTCATTTCAACATTTTCAGCTTGCATAAAAAAACAAATAAAAGTATAATGTTTGCCTGTAAAGCCAGCAAATTAACATCCGGAGGAAAAAGACATGTCAAAGATAGCTATGACCACGCCCCTTGTCGAGATGGACGGGGATGAAATGACCAGAATACTGTGGAAGATGATAAAGGATGATCTTCTTATTCCTTTTGTCGACCTCAAGACAGAGTATTACGATCTGGGCCTTAAGCACAGGGATGAGACGAACGATCAGGTAACTGTCGATTCCGCCAAAGCCGCATTGAAATACGGCGTTGCCGTAAAGTGCGCGACCATAACCCCCAATGCTGCCAGAGTAAAAGAATATAACTTAAAAGAGATGTACAAGAGCCCCAACGGCACCATCCGTGCGATCATGGACGGAACAGTATTCCGCGCACCCATCATCGTAAAGGGCGTTGAACCTTACGTAAAGACATGGAAAAAGCCCATCACGATCGCAAGACATGCTTACGGAGATGTTTACAAGGCAACCGAAATGAAGATCCCCGGCCCCGGGAAGGTAGAGCTTGTCTATACTGCAGAAGATGGCACCGAAACGCGTGAGCTTGTTCACGATTTTAAGTCTGCAGGTATCGTACAGGGACAGCACAACCTCATCCCTTCCATAACAAGCTTTGCAAAGAGCTGCTTCAACTATGCGCTCGAGACAAAGCAGGACCTCTGGTTTGCAAGCAAGGACACCATCTCCAAAAAGTACGATCACACCTTCAAGGACATCTTCCAGGAGATCTTTGATGCAGAGTATAAGGAAAAGTTTGAAAAAGCAGGCATCACATATTTCTACACACTTATAGATGATGCCGTGGCAAGAGTAATGAAGAGCGAAGGCGGATATATCTGGGCTTGCAAGAACTACGACGGAGATGTTATGAGCGACATGGTCGCAACAGCCTTCGGCTCACTTGCGATGATGACATCAGTGCTTGTTTCACCCGACGGCAAGTTTGAATACGAGGCTGCTCACGGAACCGTTCAGCGCCACTATTACAAGCACCTTGCAGGCGAAGAGACCTCTACAAACTCCGTTGCGACCATCTTCGCATGGAGCGGAGCTTTAAGAAAGCGCGCGCAGCTTGACAGCCTCAAGGATCTTGAAAACTTTGCCGATAAGCTCGAAGAAGCTACCATAAAGACCATCGAAGAAGGATACATGACAAAGGACCTCGCCCTTGTATCGACCCTTAAGGATATCCATCCTTTAAACAGCGGAGATTTTATAAAAGCCATCGCGGAAAGGCTTGCTGCGCTTATTTAAGAGTAAAAGCAAAAGCCGATAGTAACGAATATAAAAGGAGAGAAGAAAGAAATGAGAAACAAAAAGCTTTTGGTTGCTCTTTCTGCTGCAATGTGCCTTTCAATGGCTGCCTGCAGTTCCGAAAGCAGCAAGGAAAACAAGGAAAGCAATTCTGCATCAGCAGAGGCAACCATCAAGGATTCAGCTGATGCAAATGCATCCAAGGATGCACCCATAGAAAGCAAGGATGACGACGTAAAGACCGAACCTGCACAGACAGATGCACCCGAAACAGATGCACCCACAGAGCCTGCGACCGAGGAACCGACAGATGAAGCCGAAGCTCCAAACAAGGACCTTAAAGAGATCATTGACGAGATCAAGGAAGCTGCAAAGAAGCCGGGTGCAGCAACATTAAACGAGATCGGCACTTTTGAAGCAAAGGGCATTTCCTTTAAAGACAACAACATCTATTCCTTCGACGAAAACGAAGTGGTAACGCTCCATGATTACATGGGAAAGGTACTTATAGATGACAAGGCGGAATACATTGAAAAGCTCGGAAACACAGGCCTTTACGCATACCGCGCAAAGGGTGAAGAGGAGACGATCTACGAAGGCCTTATAGACGCTCAGGGCAATGAAGTTGTTTCTGCAGACGAAAAGGCAGGCCTTTTCGAAGAGATAGACGATCGTTTCATCATGGCATTCTTCCCCGAAGCAGAAACAGACAACAAGGATGAAGCTATCTATTATGCAACAAAGAGACAGTTCAGCCTTGAGGCAAAGGATGACGATGTTTTCTATGTAGGCAAGGTAAAGGTATATGATTCCGTAGGCCGCAGGTTCCTTGAAAACACCACAGAGACCTATGCGCCCCGTTACAATGCAAGCGGAGATATCATCTACTACTATGACAAGGACTATAACACTATAGTTGTTACCGCAGAAGATGAAAAGATCGAGCTCGACAGCGATATGTCCGTGACCGGTGCAAGACTCTTCACATGCTATAAGAACGACAAGACATATGCATATGATCACGACATGAACCTCATGTTCACTACGCCCTACTCCGTTTCCGCACTCAATAACACCGATGATCTTTATATGATCTATGACAGCGACAACAAGGCACGCGGTATCATCCACTATTCAGGTACCGTTGTTATTGAGCCCAAGTATTACAGCATAGATTATCTTGGCGGCGGATATTTCTCATTTGCGACCACCGATGATTATCAAAAGAACGGCATTGCGGATATTGAAGGCAATGAGCTTACCAAGGAAGAATACAAGTACATCACCTACCTTAAGATGCCCGGACTCTTCAGCGCCTCAAGAGAAGATGGCAAGTATGATGTTTTAAACGTTATATCAGGCAAGAAGATCTGCGATGGCGCAGATTACGGCTTCAGGGAAGGCGACTATGTCAAGACAGACGACAAATATGCTTACTATGTAATAGATAAGGATGAGCTTGCCATTTCTTTGAAAAATTCCGGCACATACCTCGGAAACCTTCTTTTGAACAGCAACACAGACAAAACCACATATGACCTTGTTACAGGCGAAGTCATCACCAAAGACTATGACAAGATCTATACCGCATTCGGATACATTTATGTGATCAAGGATAACACCGCCACAGTATACGAAGTGGAAAGATAAAACACGGGGACGAACATCTGTCTTAAAAACAGCCCCATATAGTAAATGCAA
>CADAQV010000115.1 GCA_902790095.1 uncultured Lachnospiraceae bacterium
AGATAATGTGTAGCAAACACGTAAGAAAAGGTGAGGAAAAAAATATCTTTCCTTATCAGGAATCAGCCGACGTGGTATTCAATTCCGCTCAGGTCTATGAACTGAGTGTTTTAAAACCTTATGCGGAAAGAATACTGTTCTCGGTCAAAAAAGATGCACCCGAGTATCAGGAGGCTAAGAGGCTCCTTAAGTTTTTGGATTATTTCCTGACCATACCGGCGGATGGTATTCCAAATGATTCCATCTTAAGAGAATTTGTAGGCGGAAGCGTATTTAAGGTTTAAAAATATGGCAAAGATCGGATTTGTGATGGGCAGAGCCCACTCCGGAAAATCGGCACTTGTTTATGAGCAGTATGCAAAGGATACTGCTCATTTTTCCATGGAAAAATATCTCTTTCTTGTTCCGGATCAGATGACACTGGCGGTTCAAAAAGAACTTTTGAAGAAAAAGGAAAATGACAGCCTTTACAGGACCATGGTAATAGGTTTTACAAGACTTGCATACAGGCTCTATGAAGAAAAGAATGTTTCGCTCCCCATCGTTTTGGATGAGATAGGCAAAAACCTGCTTTTGCAGAAAGCTCTCTTTGATCTGGAAAAAGAGGGCTCGCTTAAGCTGTTTAAAAACGGTTCGGGAAAAACGGGCTTTATAAGGTCCCTGTCCGCCCTGATCCGCGAAATGACCGAATACGGTGTCACGGATGATGCTTTGATAGAGGGAATAAGCAGGATAGGAGGAAATCCCACTCTTAAAAACAAGATAACGGATATCCTTCAGATAAGAGCGGCATATTTAAGGCTTAAAGGGCAAAGCTATATCTCGGCCGAAGATCTTTTGTGCGGAGCGGCAGGGCTTGTGGAAGGTTCGGAGCTTATAAAAGATGTCAATATCGTTATAGACGGTTTTTCGGCATTCACACCCATACAGTATGAAGTGCTGTCGGGCATGTGTATAAGCGCCAAAAGCGTTACGTTTGTTCTCGACATGGATGAGAAGACCTTGCTTGGAAGTCATAAAGAGGACAGCCTGTTTTATGAATGCTATAAGACATATGAGAACATATGCACGCGGGCAGAAAAGCTCGGCATAATGCCGGAAAAACCTGTTTTTTGTAATAATGTGCACTATGATAATGCTCCCGCACTAAAGTATCTTGAGGCAGGCTATGAACAAAGCGTTCTTCCCTACGGCAAACAGGCAGAAGAAATACTGATTTTTTCCGCCGGCGATCCTTCATCCGAAATAGATGCCGTTCTTGAAGAGATAATGAAGCTGACAGCCGGGAAAACACCTCTTCATTACCGCGAGATAGCTGTTATCACAACGAATGAAGACAGCTATGCCGAGATAATAGAAGAAAAATTCGGCCTTGCGGGCGTTCCTTATTTCACAGATCATAAAAAGGGTCTTTTCCATAATCCCGGCATAGAAGGCATGCTCGCAGCCATTTCTGCATGCGAGAACGATCTTTCATACGAATCCGTATTCAGATACTTAAGATCGGGTCTCTTTGAGCAGACAAGGGAAACAGATATGCTGGATATTTATGTCAGAGCAATGGGAATAAGGGGCATAAATGCATATAAAGGATCATTTGCCGCAAGAAAAAGAAGACCCGACAGACTTGGTGAAGAAGACATAGCAGCGCTTGACGAATATAAAGGGAAAGTGCTCGGGTCACTGTTCGGGCTTTATAAAAAAATAAAAAAGCCGCTGATACAGGATAAAATAAGTGCTTTGTATGACTGGATGGCGGAGACTTTTGTTTCTGACGTGTTAGAAGAAAAAAAGAAAGAGCTCGACGAAAAAGGAGAGGCGCTTCTTGCATGGGAGTACGGGCAGATCTATGAGCTGATGAATATGATGCTGACCCAGGTGTCCGAGGTATTAAAGGATGAAACGGCCGACGAGCACGAACTCTACAAACTGTTGGAATCATGTTTTGAACAAAAGGGAGTAGGCATAATACCGAATCTCCTCGATGCCGTTACCATAGGCGACTTAAAGCGAAGCAGAATAGCGGATGTTAAGGCTCTTTTCATAATCGGCATGAACGAAGGCACATTCCCGGGAGGAGTCGAAGATACGGGGCTTTTGTCCGATGCTGACAGGGAATGCCTTGTAAATGCATCGGATGCCATCACGCTTTCGGAAACGGAAAAAGAACAGCAAAGCCTTATAAGATATTTTGTTTACAGGGGCCTTGCAAAACCAAAGGAGAGGCTGTACCTTTCATACAGCATGTCGGGTGAGGATCAGAAAAAGATATTCCCTTCCTATGTTTTGAGGCAGGTAAAGAAGATCCTTCCGCAGATAAAGGAAAAAGAAGTAAAAACAACCCTTTATCATAAAAGACAGGGGCTTTTGGCTCTTGCCGATCCCGCCGGTTTTGGGCTTGATGGGGATGAGCACGCAAGGCTTCTTAAATATTACAGTGAAAATGTAGAAAGCATGCGTGACATTGACATGATCACAAACGCTAAGAAAATAGATAAAAAGGTCGGTGAGGTAATAGATCCGGATAATGCGCTTGCTCTCTTTGGAGGAGGCGGAAAATGCATAAAGCCTGCCATAAGCTGCTCCAGGCTTGAGACCTTTGCGACATGCAAGCTAAGGCATTTTCTTAATTACGGTCTTGATATCATGCCCCGTCAGGAATATGAGATCAAGGCACCGGATATCGGAAATATCTACCATGATGCGCTTGACCGTATCTTTAAGACGGCAAAGGAAGAAAACAAAAAGGTCACAGGTCTTGATGAAGAAGGTATGGAAAAAAAAGTTACGGCTGCACTTGACGCTGCTCTTGAAAATGCAAGGTTTGACATGTCTGCCGCCGGGTCAAAGAACAGTCAGATCTACCGTCAGATGAGAGATACCCTGATCCTTAACATGAAGATAATAATAAACCAGCTTTCATCCGGAAATATGCAGCCCTTCGGAACGGAGATAGTTTTCGGAAAAGACAGTGCGCGCCCCGCATATGATGTGGAAGACAGTCCGTTTGTGATAAACGGAAAAGTCGACAGAGTCGACAGCAGCGAAGCAGAAGGCGGCGAAGTATTCAGGATAATAGATTATAAATCCGGAAGCACAAAATTTGATAAAAAGAGGATATCTGAAGGTATTCAGCTGCAGCTTCTGTTGTATTCGGCGGCTTTTAAAAACACCGAAAGCAGGCTTAAGGGCAGGGATGTGACCCTTGGAGGCGCATACTATTACCATATCAACGACGGATTCTTAGAGCTTGAACCTTCAAATGTAAAGGATGAAAACGGCAGAAAACTTTCAGAGAGCGATCTTAAAGACCTGGTATGGGAAAAGACGCTTATGGCAAACAGGCTGAACGGCATTTCCGCATCGGAAAAGGATATCCTTTCTGTCATGGACTCAGGTGTGGCAAGAAGGCGTGACGGGGAAAGCTACAGATCCTGTGTTATAGACGGACTGGGCATAAAAAAGGATAACAGCTTTTTAAGCACATCCCTTGTTTGCTCCGGGGAGGAGATGGAGGATGTTTTGTGTTTTGCCGAAGACAAGATGGCAGAGCTTGGACAGGGAATCCTGGGCGGAGATGCAAAAGCCGATCCTTTCAAAGAAGGTGAAAAGACTGCCTGCACTTATTGCCCGTACAGCGGAAAATGCGGTTTTGACAGTCAGCTTGGCGGAAAATACAGAGAACTTAAAAATGTTTTGTTTGACGAATAGGAGTTAAAGTGGGATTTAATTGGACTTCTTCGCAAAGCGAGATAATTAAACATAAAAGCGGCGATCTGCTGGTATCTGCCGGCGCAGGAAGCGGAAAGACTGCCGTACTGGTGGAACATATCATATCAAGAGTGTTTGACAAAGATGACCCGGTGGACATAGACCGCCTTCTGGTGCTGACATATACAAGGGCGGCCGCGGCCGAAATGAAGGACCGAATAAGAAAGAGATTTGAGGGAGCGCTTGATATGGCAGATGATGAAGAATCTGCTGCCTTTATCAGAAAACAGTTAACGCTCCTGAATACCGCTCAGATATCTACGATAGACAGCTTTTGCCAGAAGGTATTAAAGGAGCTGTTTTTTAAGGTCGATCTGGATCCCGGTTTTACCGTGCTTGACGAGACAGAGGGGGAACTTCTTAAAAACGATCTTCTGAAAAAGATCATGGATGAAATGTATGAACAGAAGGATACCCATTTTCTGGATCTTGCGGACAGGTACGGAAGAGTAAGAAGCGATGATGACCTTGCAGGCCTTGTTATGAAGATGCTTGCAAGGGCAAGGCTTGAGCCTGAACCTGAAAAATGGCTTACGCAGCAATTTGGCAAAGCCGACATTTCATGGATGGATGAGGCCATCGAAAGAAGCAGAAGTCTCCTTGAAGCCTATCTGTCGCAATATGAATCTTTATATAACAAAGCGGTATCCGAAGGCCTTCCGGATAAACATATCAATACTTTGCATCAGGATGTTCTTTCTATAAAAAATGCGGTAAGCAGCAGGCCAGAAGACATATTAAAGGCTGTTTCCCTGATATCGTTTGGACGAAAAGACCCAAAACCCAAAAAGGATCCCGGACCCGAATGGGACAATCCCATGATAGATGTTATTTTTAAGAACAGGGATCAGCTTAAAAAGAAAATATCGGGCATTACGGATATATACAAGGGTTACGATACGGAAAGCATTTATGAAGAAGAAAAATATCTGACCCATGTCAGGGACGAACTTATCGAAGTGACACTTCGTCTGTATACTGAATTTCAGGCCGCAAAAAAGAAAGAGGCTAAAGCCGATTTTACGGATATAGAGCAGATGGTCTGGAAGCTGTTTGTCGGCACCGGGGATGAACCCTTCAGCGCCGATGCAGTCGAATACGCGGGAAGATTCGACGAGATACTGGTCGATGAATATCAGGACTGCAATGCCCTGCAGGAGGATATACTTACCTGTCTTGCCGCCGGAGGCTTCAAACGTTTCATGGTAGGCGATGTGAAGCAGAGCATATACGGCTTCAGAGGGGGAAGACCCGACATATTCCTTTCAAAATATGACGGTTTTAACCAAAAAAAAGATCCCGGGCAAAGAGTCATAGAGCTTCGCGACAATTTCCGTTCGAGCCCGGGAGTATTAAACGGCATAAATCTTCTGTTTTCAAAAATGATGATAAAGGCCAAAGGCGGCATAGATTATGCAAATGATGCAGCCCTGCGGCCCGGCGTTTCGGGTTCGGATACAGAAGGAGCGGATATCCGGATACTTATATCCGAAGGAGAAACAACCG
>CADAQV010000116.1 GCA_902790095.1 uncultured Lachnospiraceae bacterium
GCGAAAGATTTGCGGATTACGGAGATCATCTTATTTTTGAAGGTCTCAACGAACCCAGAAAAAAGGGCACCGGAGTCGAGTGGACAGGCGATAAGGAAGCAAGAGACGTCATCAATGAATATATGCAGACTTTCGTCGATACAATAAGAGGTCTCGGAGGAAAGAATGCAAAGAGATGTCTTATGATAACAGGCTATGCGGCAAGCTCTTCAAAAAACAATCTTGCGGCAATAAAACTTCCCGAGGATGACCACCTGATCGTTTCGGTACATGCCTATATCCCGTATAATTTCGCACTCAATAAGGAGGGAACTTCGACCTGGAATAATGACACAAGGGATATCGACGAGCTTATGAAGAATCTTGATGAATTATTCATAAGCAAGGGAATACCGGTCATCATAGGCGAGTTTGGCGCCATGAATAAGGAAAATCTTGAAGAGCGCATAAGCTGGGTAAAATACTATATAAGCGCCGCAAAAAAGGTCGGCACGGTATGCGTCTGGTGGGATAACCATTCGTTCAGAGGAAACGGAGAAAACTTTGGACTGTTACATTGTAACGGAATGAACATAACATGGAAATATCCCGAACTGGTAACGGCGATGGTGGAAGAAAGCAGAAAATAAAGCAGGAGGATAAAAGATATGGAAGACATCGAATTAATGACAGTAATTAAGGAAAGGATAGACAGACTTACAGAAAAGCTCACAATGGACGAGCAGAAGATCACTTTCCTCGAGCAGTCGCTTGAAAAGCAGAGAAGCGAGCTTGAAAAGCTTAAGGCTGAAAAGAATGTGCTCGAACAGGATTCGGCAGCCATCCGCGGCAAGATCAAGGCCTGACGGCAGATAAAATGCTGCGCATATAAATGCGAAAACGTTATAGGAAAAATCACCAAAAACGGCGAGGTATATTTGGGCAGTAGTTTCATTGAATAAAAAGAATAAAAAGGTTATAATGCAGGAAACGGGTACAGGGTACGCTAGTTTCCTGCATTATTTTACTTAGGAGGTGTGTGTATGTACAACAAAGCAGAGGCAAGACAGAGGATAGTTATTGCCATGATCGAGGTGTACAGAGAGAAGGGCCTGGATTTTACCATGGATGATATCGCAAAGCATCTTTCCATGAGCAAAAAAACCATTTACAAGCTTTTCAATGATAAGGAAGAAATATTCCTTGCAGTCCTTGATCATGTCTTTGCAAGGATCAAAGAGGCAGAACGCGAAGTGGTCGCCGATGAAAGCCTTGGAACGGTAGAAAAGCTGATAAAGCTTCTTTCGGCCATGCCGCTGAGCATGGAAGATATCGATTTTTCAAAGCTGTATCCTCTTAAAACAAAATATCCGAGAGTCTACGACCAGATATGCTTAAGGCTTGAGAGTGATTGGGACGATACAGTCGAGCTTTTGGAAAAGGGAATAAAGGAAGGTGTGTTCAGGCCGGTATCGATACCGATCTTTAAAATGGCATATTCGGCTTCTCTTGAAAGGCTTTTGGAGATACAAGGAGGCAAGGCTTAAGGTCAGTGAACTGCTTGTTATGGGACTGACAAAATAAGGGGGGATCATATGGGACTCAGTAAAAAAGAAAAGGCGGCATATTCACTTGGAGCGGTAGGAAAAGACATGGTCTACATGCTTTCGGCAAGCTATATGCTGTATTATTATCAGGACGTTTTGGGGGTCAGCGCGATCGCTGTCGGAGTAATTCTTCTGGTTGCAAGAATATTTGATGCGTTTAACGACCCTATAATGGGCGTCATAGTTGCAAAGACCAAGACAAAGTACGGGCGTTTCAGAACATGGATCTTTATAGGAACGCTTCTTAACGCGGTCTTTCTCATACTTTTGTTTGCGGCGCCGCCCGCGCTTGACGGCCCGGGCCTTGTGGCATATGCGGCAGTTATGTATATCATGTGGGGAATAACCTACACCATGATGGACATACCTTTCTGGTCCATGATCCCCGCGTTTACAAGAGAAGGAAAAGAAAGAGAAAGCGTATCGAGTCTTGCAAGATCCTTTGCGGGAGTCGGTTCTGCGCTCATAACCGTACTTACGGTAAAGCTTGTGGAACTGCTCGGAGGCGGTGAAGAGCGAAAAGGTTTTGCGTTCCTTGCGATCATAGTAGCGATACTCTTCTTCGTATTTATCTTTATAATGTGTAAATGTG
Source organism: uncultured Lachnospiraceae bacterium (assembly GCA_902790095.1). Classification (GTDB taxonomy): domain Bacteria; phylum Bacillota; class Clostridia; order Lachnospirales; family Lachnospiraceae; genus UBA4292. The sequence goes on from CADAQV010000116.1 coordinate 2,179, forward strand.
TAAAGGAAAAATCGAATGTTGATATCGAAACACCTTCGGTTTCAGAGATGCTTAAGTCGCTTGTAAAGAACGATCAGGCCATGACAGTGGTCATTGCGATAGTTCTGATCAACTGTTCTTTATACATAACGTCAAACCTTGTCATCTACTTCTTTAAATACGATTTTTCGATAAACTCGTCCGCAAGCTGGACCAGTATGTATACCATATTCAACAGCGTGGGCGGAGCGACGCAGATCCTTTCGATGCTGGTGCTTTATCCATTGCTAAGGAAAGCATTCAGCGCGATAAAGGTCTTTTATATCAGCTTTGGCGCTGCGATCGCAGGATACGGAGTACTTTTTGCCATCCTTCTCATAGATTCTTCGAACATGGTACTTCTTCTGGTGCCCGGCGTGATCATTTTCGCGGCATTCGGATGCCTTACCGTGCTCACTACCGTTTTCCTGGCAAATACAGTCGATTACGGCGAGTGGAAGAATCATCACAGGGATGAGTCGGTCATTTTCTCCATGCAGACCTTTGTCGTAAAGCTTGCATCGGGCGTTGCCGCAATGGCGGCATCCATAACACTTTCGCTTGCAAACCTTGCGGAAGATTCATCCGAGACCGTTACGACAGTGGCATCGTCCGATGAGCTTATGATACTCAGAGGTACCATGACGATAATTCCCATCGTAGGAATGATCATAGCCGTGATCATATTCGCAAAGAAATATATTCTTACCGACGAAAAGATGAAAGAGATCGCATCGGTCATAAGACCCGGCGGAAAGTCACAGAAGGAAGCGGGCGAGTAATATTTGCCTGGCAATATTTATAACTTGTTTTTTTAAAAAAACTGTTTTATACTATGGCAGGGTCAAAAAAAGGCTCTGCCTTTTTGTGCCCAAGGCGCCATATGGGCGCGGGAATAAAAAATAAGGATAAGGAGGTTTATATGGACGCGGACAGTTGCACTAGGGACAGTTCAGAGGTTCCCTTATGTATTTCGTTTATAAAAGACCTCTGTAAGGATTCCTTTTAACCTGCGTTAAAAAAGGCGATGAATGATGCAGTCGGAACGTTAAAGAACAGCATCATAAAGCTCACCGAGGAAAAAAAGTATGCGGCTCTAAGAGATGTTTTGTCGACTATGAATTCGGCGGATATCGCAGCCCTTTTTGAAGAGGAGATACCGGAGGAGACACTTCCTCTTTTGTTCAGGCTTCTCCCCAAAGAGCTCGCAGCGGATACTTTTGTAGAAATGTCGGCCGACCAGCAGGAAATGCTCATTAAAGGATTTTCAGATAACGAGCTTAAGGAAGTGGTCGATGAGCTTTATGTGGATGATGCGGTTGATATCGTCGAGGAAATGCCTGCAAATGTGGTAAAGCGTATACTTACCCAGGCAGACCCCGAAAAAAGACGGATGATCAACAACATCTTAAAATACCCGGACGACAGTGCCGGAAGTATCATGACCACCGAGTTTGTGGAACTTCGTCCGCATATGACGGTGGATGATGCCATTCTTCATATAAGAAGAGGAGGCATCGACAAAGAGACCATAAATACCTGTTTCGTCTGTAAGAAGGACAGGACATTGATAGGTATGGTCACCATAAAAGATCTGATCCTTGCCGAAAGCGAGACCACCATGGAAGAACTCATGGAGGAGAATATAATCTCTGTCGGCACATTAGAGGATCAGGAGGCAGTAGCGCTTGCCTTTTCAAAGTATGACTTTCTTGCCATGCCCGTCGTTGACGGAGAGGGCAGACTTGTAGGTATCGTAACGGTCGATGACGTACTCGATGTCATGGAACAGGAGACCACAGAGGATATCGAAAAGATGGCAGCTATCGTGCCTGCCGACAAGCCGTATTTGAAGCAGTCGACATTTGATCTGTGGAAGAGCCGTATCCCGTGGCTTTTGCTCTTGATGATATCGGCCACATTTACAGGTCTTATAATATCATCGTTTGAAGACGCGCTTTCAAAATATGTCATACTTACAGCCTATATTCCGATGCTCATGGATACGGGCGGCAATTCGGGCGGACAGGCATCGGTCACCATAATCCGTGCCATATCCCTTGGCGAGATCGAGTTCAGAGACATCTTTAAGGTCATATGGAAAGAATTCAGGGTCGCACTTGTGTGCGGAATCACACTTGCCGTATGCAATTTTGCAAAGCTCATGCTTTTCGACGGTCTTGAACTTATGGTAGCGCTTACCATATGCCTGACTCTGGTCGTGACAGTATTCTGTGCGAAATTTGTGGGCTGTACACTGCCGCTGCTTGCAAAAAAGATAGGCTTTGACCCCGCGGTAATGGCAAGCCCCTTCATCACCACAATAGTGGACGCCATTTCGCTTCTCGTATATTTTTATTTTTCATCAATGCTTTTACATATCTAAAATACAGTAGTTTTTCGGAGGAAAGAGATGTTAGACATCAAATTTGTCAGGGAAAATCCCGACGCGGTAAAACAGAACATCAAAAACAAGTTTCAGGACGCAAAGCTTCCTTTGGTCGATGAGGTCATCGCTCTTGATAAGAGGAACCGTGAGATAAAGGTGGAGGTAGAAGACCTTCGCGCAAAGAGAAACAAGCTTTCAAAGCAGATCGGTATGCTCATGGCACAGGGAAAGAAGGAAGAGGCAGAGGCTGTAAAGGCAGAAGTTGCTGCTGACGGCGACCGTATTGCCGCTCTTTCCGAAGAAGAAAAGACCGTTGAGGAAGATCTTAAGAAAAAAATGATGATCATCCCCAATATCATAGATCCTTCCGTTCCCATAGGAAAGGATGACAGCGAAAACGTAGAAGTAAAGCGCTACGGCGAGCCCGTAGTTCCGGATTTTGAGGTCCCCTATCATACGGATATAATGGAAAGCTTTGACGGCATAGATCTTGATTCGGCAAGAAGAGTTGCGGGAAACGGCTTCTATTACCTTATGGGAGATATCGCAAGACTTCATTCGGCTGTTATCTCCTATGCAAGGGATTTCATGATCGACAGAGGCTTTACATATGTGGTTCCTCCCTTCATGATCCGCTCGGATGTCGTGACAGGCGTAATGAGCTTTGCCGAAATGGATGCGATGATGTATAAGATCGAGGGCGAGGACCTTTACCTCATAGGTACATCCGAGCATTCAATGATCGGCCGTTTTATCGGTCAGATGCTTGAAGAGGACAAGCTTCCGCTTACGCTTACCAGCTACAGCCCCTGCTTTAGAAAAGAAAAGGGAGCTCACGGCCTTGAGGAAAGAGGCGTATACCGCATCCACCAGTGGTGGATCTGTTCAGGTCCATGGACATTCCGGTAAGGACCTTGGAGTGCTGTTCAGGAGATCTTGCAGATCTTAAGGTGAAGAGCGTTGACGTCGAGGCATGGAGCCCGAGACAGAAAAAATATTTTGAGGTCGGAAGCTGCTCTAATCTAGGCGATGCTCAGGCAAGAAGGCTCGGCATCAGGGTTTCCGGAAAAGACGGAAAATATCTTGCGCACACCCTTAACAATACTGTTGTTGCGCCGCCGAGAATGCTTATAGCTTTCCTTGAAAACAACCTTCAGGCCGACGGAAGCGTTTCCATTCCCGAGGTTCTAAGACCCTACATGGGAGGCAAAACGGCCCTCATCCCCGTCAAAAAGTGAGTTTTAAGGGCAAATTATACATGCCCGGGAGGCTTTTTTAAGTGAAATGTAACAAAAAAATAATAAAATCACAAAAAAGTTGTTGCATTTTTGAAAAAAGCATTTTATAATCGCCTTACTAGAGTAAAATTATTATGAGGCGGGGTGTATTATCCTGCCACAAACACAAGGAGGAATGAAAGATGAATTTCAAGAAAGTAACAACAGGCGTTCTTGCCGGTGCAATGCTTGCATCACTTGCAGCAGTTCCTGTTTCCGCAGCAGATGAGCATCATGCTTATCTTCTGTTCCAGACAAGTGGCTTTGCTTTTCGTGATGGATGGGATAATTCGGATACCGGACTTGACAGCGCGTATGATTTCAGCAAGGTTCACTGCCAGCTGAGTGCAGAAGAGAAAGTGGATGGTAAGAATTATGGTGATCGCGAAGGAACAATCACCGATGTTACATTTACCGGCGATGGAACATACACGGTAGCTGCAAACGGTATAAAGTTTGGAGATATTGATTTTTCTGCTACCGCATCATGTCCGTTCAATCTCCTTGGAGTAAGTACTGATCTTGATGTTGAGTTGCTTGATCCTGAAGCAGACAATGGCTTTTCGTTCGTCATTGATTCTTTCAAGATAAACGGAAAAGAGTATACCGTTGGAGATCATCAGATCAACAATTACGAAGATAGCAATGCCCTTTATGCATCCGATTTCATTATTCACGCATGGCAGGATGCTGAATACAAGACATTCACCGGACTTGTGGCCGGCTTAGATACAACAGATATCGAGGTTACATTTACTGTTAAGGGCCTTAGTTCAGAGGAAGCTGGCGATGTTGCGCCGGTTGCATATCTTGCAGCACTCGCAGCTATTGCAGGAATCGCAATGGTTGCATCAAAGAAGAGAGCTTAATTCCTGCAAGCAGGATAAGTTTATATTTCACATTTTTAACCTAGGAGGAAAATGAAATGAATTTTAAGAAAATCGCTCTTGCATCCCTTGCAGGAACAATGTTAATGTCTGCAGCTGCATTTGCAGAGGGTGAGACCTTTAAAGCAGGTTTTGAAGGACAGTTTGACACATCGGTTGAAGGAAATTTCGCGGAGTGGCAGGATCTTTCCAGCTTCCATCAGGAATTTAAGTGTGATGAGGAAGTTACATTAAAGGTTGATTATGGCCAGAAGGTAGCATTCTCAGGCAACTATGTAGGACTTCAGACTTCTGTTCCGGTTGTAAAGGATGATGACGGAGCTGTTATTAATAAGGCAAAGCTTATCTCTCTTTCTCTTGATGGAGAGGCTGTTACAATTAACGATGATTGCTGCCTTACAGCAGAAGGCTTTGATGGCGGTGTAAGAATCAATCTCACAAACCAGTGGAATGATAAGATCGCAACACAGCCTATCAGCGCTGATGTTTGGGCTGGAAAGCAGTTCCAGGTTATCGAGGCTAAGTTTATTGTTTCAGCATCAGCTGAAGAATCTGAGGCTACAGGCGATGTTGCTCCTATCGCATATCTTGCTGCACTTGTAGCTGTTGCAGGTATCGCTCTTGTTGCTTCTAAGAAGAGAGCATAATCAATTTAAAAACGACTGTTTTTGAGGGCTTCGCCTTTGGCGAAGTCCTTTTTAAGTTTTGTAAAAGGAAATGTGCGTATGAAGCTTTACGTAATGAGACACGGCGAGACAGAGTATAATCTTTTGGACAGGGTATGCGGCATAAGCGATGTCCCGCTTACCGAAAAAGGAATAAAGCAGGCAGAGGCTGCGGCAACACAGATAGATAACATCGATCCCGACCTGATATTTGTATCTCCCCTTATCCGTGCGCAGCAGACGGCCGAAGCCGCGCTTGGCGGGCGTTCATTTGTCACAGAGCCGCGGCTTACAGAAGAAAACTTCGGGGTATGCGAAGGTGTGTCAAGGTTTGATGAGACCTTTATTCATGCCAAGAGAAATATTGCAGTGCGCCAGCCGGGCGGAGAATCTTTTGTGAGACTCTGCCATAGAGTCTACAGCCTTATAGAGGACACATATAAAAAATATCCGGATAAAAAGGTGCTTTGGGTATGCCACGGAACCTTTGGAAGGGCTGTAAGGACATACTTTGTCGACATGACAAATGACGAGATATTCGAATATGCCATGGGCAACTGTGAAATATGTGAATACGAAATGTGAGATATGGCAAATACGGGTTGACTTTTGCGAGATAAACTAATAGAATGTACTTTATCGGTGTATTGCTTTAAAGGCAAAAAGAATACCACTTGGAGGATGAAAAATGCCCATAACAGATCTGCTTGAGAGAAATGCCAAGCTTTACGGAAGTGAAGTCGCGCTTGTCGAGATAAACCCGGATATACAGGAAAAGCGCAAGATCACATGGAGAGAATATGACCTTATCGAAGGCAGCCGTATGTCAAGTTATCGCAGAGAGATAACCTGGCAGGTCTTTGATGAAAAGGCAAACAGAGTTGCAAATCTACTTCTGGGAAGAGGAGTTAAAAAGGGTGACAAGGTCGCCATTTTGATGATGAACTGCCTTGAGTGGCTTCCGATCTATTTCGGAATCTTAAAGACGGGCGCTCTTGCGGTTCCCATGAACTTCCGTTATTCCGCGGAAGAGATAAAATATTGTCTTGATCTGGCGGAAGTTGATGTATTGTTCTTCGGACCGGAATTTATAGGACGTATCGAAGAGATCGCGGATGCAATAGACGTTAACCGCCTTTTGTTCTTTGTCGGTTCTGTCGGCTGTCCGCCCTATGCGGAAAGCTATGACAGCCTTGTCTCAAACTGCGCGTCCGTTGCGCCGCAGATACCCATAGTTGATGATGATGATGCGGCCATCTATTTTTCATCCGGAACGACAGGCTTCCCGAAAGCCATACTTCACGCGCACCGCGCACTTTCGCACTCCGCAAAGGTGGAGCAGGTGCACCACCGTCAGACGCATGATGATGTTTTCCTGTGCATACCGCCTCTTTATCACACGGGTGCAAAGATGCACTGGTTCGGATCGCTTATAAGCGGAAGCAAAGCAGTACTTCTCAGAGGGGTAAACCCTAGGACCATAATGGAGACCATATCCGAAGAAGGCTGTACCATAGTCTGGCTTTTGGTTCCGTGGGCGCAGGATATCCTTCTTGCGATAGAAAATGGGGACATAAAGCTTGAAGATTATAAACTCGACCAGTGGAGACTCATGCATATCGGTGCACAGCCTGTTCCGCAGAGCCTTATAAAGAGATGGAAGAGCTACTTCCCGAACCATCAGTACGACACAAACTACGGCCTGTCAGAGTCAATAGGACCCGGCGCAGTGCATCTTGGGCTTGAAAATACTCATAAAGTAGGCGCTATCGGTGTTCCCGGTTATGGCTGGAAAGCAAGGATAGTTGACGAAAAGGGTGCAGACGTAGATCAGGGCGTTGTGGGAGAGCTCATCCTTAAAGGCCCGGGCGTCATGAAATGCTATTACAGAAACGAGCAGGCAACACATGACTGCCTCAAAGGCGGATGGCTCTATACAGGAGATATGGCAAGACAGGATGAGGAGGGATTCATCTATCTTGTTGACCGTAAGAAGGACGTTGTTATAAGCGGTGGCGAAAATCTTTATCCCGTTGAGATAGAAAACTTTATGAGCCGTATGGATGCGATAAAGGATGTTGCGGTCATCGGTATAGCGGACGCAAGACTCGGAGAGATCGCAGCGGCCATTATAGAGGTAAAGGAAGGACACACCCTTACCGAAGAAGAAGTAGAAGAGTTCAATAAGGGAATGCCAAGGTATAAGCGCCCGAGAAAGATCATTTTTGCGAAGGTTCCGAGAAATGCGACAGGAAAGATCGAAAAACCCCTTCTTCGCGAAATGTACAACAGCGTAAATCTTGTTGATGCACAGAACAGAAGCTGATGAACAAAGAAAATGTTATCAAATATAAGTGGCCGCTGCTTTTTGCCTGCCTTATAATGGCCGCAGCCGAGATCGGCTATACGGTATATCTGGGCAACTATGCTTCATGGACGGAATACAACCTTTCGGTGGTCGGCGGATGGTACGGACATAAATGGGGGCTTATGATATGGGGCTGGCTTACAGCGTTTGTGTTCGTATCGTTTATGAGCCTTGTGCTGATTGTAAACAAATACCGCGGCAAGGCATCATGGATACTTGAGGCGACGGCAGGCATTATCCTTTCCGTAGCCGTAATAATACCGTATCAGCCAAGGCCCAATGAAGGCTCCGTCATATCGAATATCCACATCACGCTTTCAATGATAGGTCCGCTATGCCTTGTGGCCGCAATGATAGCATTTACGGTCAGCAGCATAAAAAGAGGTAATAGAGCATTCATTTTTACAGGCTTAGTGCTTTTGCTGATGATGGCGTGCGCGGCGTGGATATTTATCATCTACGGAATCATTACCACGGTGCTTGAGGTCTATACCGTCAGTGCCATGACACTTCTTCTTACGCTAATGTTTCTGGCATCATATGCAGGCAAAAAAGAAAGCGTTTAAAAAAAGACTTTTAATTTCGATTCGATTGCGTTATAATATTAACGATCTTTGGGCCGTAAGGTGCGGCTAAAAGCATATCATAATTATTTGGAGGTTTTATCATGTTAGTTTCTGCAAAAGAAATGGTTGAAAAGGCTCACGCAGGACATTATGCGATCCCTGCATTCAACACAAACAATCTTGAGTGGACAAAGTGCATTCTTGCAGGTGTACAGGAAGCTCAGTCTCCCACCATCATTCAGGTCTCTGAAGGCGCTGCAAAGTACATGGGAGGTTTCAAGGTC
>CADAQV010000117.1 GCA_902790095.1 uncultured Lachnospiraceae bacterium
AAAAAGCTTTTTTTGCAAAGATTTTGCAAGGGTTGGTATGTTATTATGTAGTCACAACAAAAACAAAGAACCCAAACGGATCATGAAATACCTTCGGAGTAACGACCGTCGGCTACAATTAAGGAGTGGTCGGCAGTCGTCGAAACGATCGAGAGCCTGAGTGGGAATACATGTCTTTTTTACTGTCCCTGAGTTTTTCTTTCTTCTTCTCTTCTTACAAAGGTATCGCTTCTATGAACGACGTTCAGCCCACCTTCGGCTATGTAATTGGTTGCGGTTCTTTGATGTGCAACGCTCTTCATGCTGCTACTTAAGATAAGAAGGCAGATGAGCGATCCGACCACGGCCGCAACTATTGATACGGGAAGAGAGAGCTTTGCAAGGCCGAAGCATATGCCAAAAATTGCTGCCAGCACGGCTACTACGGTTCCCCACATTTTCCCTTTGTTTACCGGCAGATCGCCGACCATTTTTCCGGTCTGTCCGTTCATTGCGAAGGTATACTGCTTGCCGCTGTATCTAGTGGTAAGAAGCCATACGGGGAGCATTGCATAATAAGCGTTACCGCGGCTCACATTTACATTTTCTTTTTTGGGTGTTACTGTTTTGTAGCCCTTTACATCTGCCTTTAATGCATCCTTTATCGTCTGCTCGGCCCTCTTGACCGCCCTTGGTGCATTATCTTCCACCTCGACATCATATTTGTCAGCCATATATCCGGTCATGTAGGCCTTTGAGAAGGGCTTAAGATCCTCATACTTGTATGGTTCTATGGATTCCATAAGGTTGTCATCCATCTTTGTGGATGCATCCGCAGGGATCTTTTCGAAAGCAAGTGTGCCACGTCTTTCTGCATTGTAATATTCTTTGATGGTGATCTCTTCTCCGTTTGCACGCTTGGTCTCGGACTTAACAGCCTCGTATGTGCAGTCGCCGAAAGCCTTTCCGTCATAGAGCCAGAAAGGTACATATACACCCTTTACTTCATCCAGATGATCGGCATTTTTAAAAGCCTGCGGGAGCAGGAACTTTTTGCCGTAATGCTTTTTCAGCGCTATAAGGGCATCCTGTTTTTCAAGTTTAAAGGGGATGACAAGATCCGGTTTTAGCATATCCGCAAACTGTCCCGGAACTATTGTGGGGTTGCCGCAATACGGGCAGCTTGATGCCGCAAAATTGTCATCACACACAAGAACCGCGCCGCATGAAGGGCAGGTGTATGATTTCATGCCTTCTTCTCTCCACGGTTCTGCGTCCACCGACCATTCCTCGCCTTTTGCGTCCGCCTCTGATTTTGCCTGAGTCGCCTTAGCGTCTGCTTCGGCAAACATTTCCTCTGCCTCCTGCACCGTGTACTTGGTGCCGCAGAATTCACATTCCATCATGCCCGATTTTGCCGAAAAGAAGAGTCTTCCCGCACAAGCAGGACATTTGTAATTTGTGATCTGATCTGCCATTTTCTCTAACCTCCCTGTTGGTGTTGATTTGTACTTTTTATGATACATCTTTTTGAGGGGAATGTAAAGAATGTTTGATTGTTTTATGTCAGAAGGCCGGTCTTCTAAGCTTTCTCAGGCCAGGGCATTGAATTCTTTTTGAGTATAAAAAATAATTTCGGGTGCTTTTGCACCCGAAATCATTTTCAATGTGCCAGAAGGGATTCGAACCCCCGACCCACGGCTTAGAAGGCCGTTGCTCTATCCAGCTGAGCTACTGACACGTATTTGATTTGTTATAAAAAAGTTTCGAAAGGCGTTTCGCCTTTCGAAAAGTCGGGGCGACAGGATTCGAACCTGCGACCTCTCGGTCCCTAACCGAACGCTCTACCAAACTGAGCCACGCTCCGATGAAAGCTCCCCGAGTAGGACTTGAACCTACGACAGCGCGGTTAACAGCCGCGTGCTCTACCGACTGAGCTATCGAGGAATACTTACTTAGACAGCTTTGGTATTATAACAACAAAGCACTTGTTTGTCAACAAGATTTTTTGATATCTTCTCCGTCAGTGCATAAAGCACTGACGGGATGATGTTAATTAGTTAAGCTTAGCCTTTGCAGCGTCTACAAGCTTTGCAAAACCTGCGGGATCCTGAACTGCCATGTCAGCAAGAACCTTACGGTTGAGCTGAATGTCAGCAAGCTTGAGGCCATACATGAACTTGCTGTATGAGATCTCGTTCATACGGCATGCTGCGTTGATACGAGCGATCCAGAGCTGTCTGAACTGTCTCTTTCTCTCTCTTCTGCCTGCATATGCGCTTGTGAGTGCACGCATAACCGACTGCTTTGCTACTCTGTACTGCTTAGATCTGGCACCTCTGAAACCCTTTGCCAGCTTTAATACTCTGTTATGCTTCTTCTTTGCGTTTAATCCGCCTTTAATCCTAGCCATTGTTACATCCTCCTGATTCTATTGTTTTCGAAATTATAAGTAAGGTAAGATCTTCTTCATGTTCTTTACGTTGGTTGAATCAACCTCTGTAGCTTTACGAAGATTTCTCTTTCTCTTGGTAGACTTCTTTGTAAGGATGTGGCTCTTGTATGCCTTCATTCTCATAAGCTTTCCGGTGCCTGTCTTCTTAAAACGCTTAGCAGCAGCGCGACTTGTCTTTAACTTTGCCATTTTTGTTTTCCTCCGTAGCGATTATTTATATTTACTGCTTGTTGCTCTTTGCAGCCAATACCAGACTCATTGCCCTTCCCTCTACCTTTGCGGGCTTTTCAATAGATGATATGTCGGCAAGTCTCTCTGCAAATTCATCAAGGACGTGCTTTGTGGCATGCATATGCGCCATCTCACGGCCGCGGAACCTGAGAGTCACCTTTACCTTATCACCCTTTTCCAAAAACTTGCGGGCATTATTGCATTTTGTATTTATATCATTTTCTTCGATGTTGGGAGACAGTCTTATCTCCTTTAATTCTACGATCTTCTGCTTCTTGCGGTTTTCCTTTTCCTTGCGAAGCTGTTCGTATTTGTATTTGCCATAGTCAATGATCTTGCAGACGGGCGGCTTTGCATTGGGCGCGATCTTGACAAGGTCAAGTTCTGCATCCTGAGCAAGCTTAAGCGCATCCTTAGAGGACATGATGCCGAGCTGGCTTCCGTCAGCGGCAACTACGCGCACTTCCTTATCTCTGATCTGTTCGTTAATCATTATCTCGCTAATGGTCTTATACCTCCCCGATATAGTGTATAAATACAAAAAAATATGCAGTCAAAAGCAGCTGCATATACATAAAATAAGACCTTACCGTCTTAAAATATGAGCCGGACATCCTTTGACATACGGCGAGAGACATGCTCTGCTTGCTTTTAACAAAGGGATGATAGCATAACAATCGGCGGATGTCAACACTTTTTTGACATCCGCCGGATAGTTTTTATTTTTTTACATATCTTCTTCTCTTCTTCGCCTTGCAATTCTAATGGAAACAATTGCCATAAGTCCTGCCGCGGCAAGGGCCGCAAGAAGCATGGGCAGTGAATTAATTCTTATGCCGGTCGGAAGAACGCCTTCAAGGGTGTTGGTAACAACCAGTTCAGAAGAACCTGTAAATGTAAATGTTAATGAGTTACCGCTCACGGCATTCTGATCAGCCAGCTTAAATGTGGTAGAATAGTCCGAAGACGCTTCTGTCACGGTGACCTGTACTCCTGCCGGCAAGGCTATTTCCACTATATCGCCGTGCTTCATTTTGAAGGTACCGCCGGTTCTGGGCATTGGCTCTTGTACACTGCTGTTCTTGGCCCATTCAAACGGATCGCCCTCTCCTGCTCCGGTGATAGTGATCGTAAAGTCAAAATCCTTACCCTTGTTTCCAAAGGACCCGGAAACGACCTTTTTAATGGTCAGCAGTGTAAGCTCATCAACTTTTTTGGTATTCGGCACGCTTAAGGTGTATACATAACCGCTCTCTGTCTCGACAAGAGTGCCATCATATGAGTCGGTTATAAGCGTCAGCTCTCCGAGGGGTGAAATACGGAAAATAATGTCCTCAGTAAGCCCATTGTAATTGAACGGCGCCTTTGTCTCCGTGAGGAAATATACCGAACCGCTGTTGCCGGGATTGATCGTTCTGTTGCTGTTTCCGCCGCAGACATAGACTACGCCGTCTTCGGTCTCCATATCTTCAAATCCGGTCATAGGGAGCTTTGCTTTGACATAACCGCTGATGCCGGTATACCTCTGTTTGTACAGAGCAAAGTGCGCACCGCCAAGCAATGCAGACGTGTCTTCGCTGTCAGTTTTCCTTACTTTGAAACTAAACGGCTTGTTGTAGACATCTATAAATGCGCAGATGCCTTTTTCGCCGGGTTTTGAGTTTGACCAGTCATCATCATCTCTATCCGGATTATCGGGATATACCTTTGTGCCCCATGTCGTTGTGCCGTCTGCGTAGTACATTTCGACTATGTCATTGTCATCAACAAGAATACGCACGGGGATCGAAAGGCCCACGTAACCCACGGGAGCGACAGTCTGTTCTAAAGTATATAAGCTGTTTTTATCGAAATTATACAGTATGGTGATATTTCCTGCAGCATCCGATGTGTAGGTTCCTACCGTATCTCCGTTACTGTTCTTCAGGACAAATTTGCCTCCGGCAAGCGGAGATGTGCTGTTCCACTTAAACAGCCTGAACTGAAGTCCGCCTTCGCGGGTGTTTGTTATGGTATCTGTCCTTACCGCAGACTCATTGGAGCCGGGCTGATATGAAACTACGTAATCAAAATCTGCCTGAGCTGTCTCGCCCGCAGGTGTTTCTTCCTCTGTTCTTAGAACGTTAAGGTGGATCGTATCGTTCTCACCATCAAGTATTGTTATAGGATCATCATATCCTGTCACTACGCCGTCTGCTGAAACGCTTATTCCATCGCCTGTCAAGGCAACCTCTTTTACGACATAATCCTCAAGAGATGTCCGCCCGTCTTGTAAAGTCTCCCAGAAATAATACGTAGATGTGGCGGGTGATTCGATCTTACGCACAGAGTTCTCCAAAAGCTGAAGTTGTCCCTCTCCGTCTTTAACATATACGGCAACGTAGATCGCGTCGTGATATGTGGTGAGTTTGGTATCACTCCAGTTTTTGTTGACTGTCAGTCCGTAACCTTTTTTGTTATGGATTTCCATCTGAGGATTGTTTGAATCAAGTATTACTCG
>CADAQV010000118.1 GCA_902790095.1 uncultured Lachnospiraceae bacterium
ACCGTACCAGATAAAGAAACCTGTGCCGGCCATACCTGCCGCAAAGCAGATGGTCGCGATAAGTGAAGAAAGATGGATGTTCTTTTCTACCACACCGCCAAGGAAAGCCGCTGACATTCCAAGGAAGAAGATGGCAAAGCTGAATGCCCATTCTACAGCGCCCTTGCTCCAGCCGATATCGTTAGAGATAGCCTCGCTGAAAAGAGACCAGCAGTATACGGTACCGATACTGAAGTGCAAAAGCAGCGCGGGAATAGCTGCACGGACCCATTTGTTGGCGCGCCAGCCGGTCTGATTGATCGATTCGTTTTCGCTCATGACTTTTACTCCGTTTTTTAAATATTTTTTGCGTATATCACGTTTATTAAGGTGCAATGCGCATAACGAACCCATTATATACAAATATGGCACATGTTTCAAGCCCCTATTTTTTGTCTGAGCCATAAATTCGGCACAAAATCCGCATGAAAATGATTTGCCATTTGCCTCATGATATGGTAAGATATACTCCGTAGGATATGACCATATGGAAATACCGCATAAAAACAATAATAAGGAGGGTAACAAAATGGATGTAAAAGGAATATGGAGACTTGTCTCTGTAAGGGGAATGAACCCGGAAACATTTGAACTCGAGTGGATCACGGCAGAAGAGCTTTCCTCAAGACCGGAGGGCGATTTTCTCAAGATGATGCAGGATGCAATGTTCATGTTTGAGGAAGGCGGAGTTCTTAAGGTGCTGTCGCCCGTAAAGATCCCCGAGGGAACACCTCAGTCGGAGATAGATGAATTCGTTGCATCGGGCAGGGCAGAGCTTATCGACGGAGATCTTTTCATGTCAAGCAAATGGGAATGGAAGATGGACGGAGACGACCTTTATGTAAGCGACGGTTCGCAGGCAGAAGTGTTCGGCGAAAAGATCGATCCTTTTAAGAAAGCAGAGGTCGCAGGCAATACGCTTGTCATCATAGAGCAGTATCAGATAGTAAAGATAGATGAGATGCCCACAGAGGTAAAGAAGACCGTCAAGGAGGTAAAGGAAGTAACTCCCGAGATGAAGGCGGCTGCCGGCGAATACAAGCGCCTTTACACAAAGATGGTATGCTCCGATGAAAAGGAAACGGACAAGGAGGCAAAGCTTGTCTTAAACGAGGACGGAACCGGAAAATCATACCGCGACGATCTTGAGATAAAGATCAAGGAATGGTCAATAAACGGAACCGAATTCAAGATGACTGAAAAATTCCTCGGAACGATAGATTACACCGGTACTATAGAAGGCGGAAAGATCGACGTATTTAACGACGATCCTTCAAAGCCGATGACATACGAATACGTATTTGAAAAGGTCTGACAGATCCTTTTGAATACAGATGATGACACACCGCAAAGATGCGAAAAAGCAGTCGCATCTTTGCGGTTTTTTATTTTGGTTGCTATTTAAGGCGTATAAGAGTATAATACACGGGTATGATCGCGCTTTATGATCATGCAAAAAAACTATTTAAGTGTAGATCCGATGGACAAGAACAATACGAAAAAACATAATAATGTCAAAGACATAAGAACACGCATTCTTAAAAGCTTTCTTTTGTTTGTGATGGATGTACTATTCGCGGCCGGGATACTCGGAGCCTATTACTACTTTACATACAGGGCACCAAAGGATCCGGTGGAGGGTAAGAAGATCGCGATAGATTTCGGCGACGATACCGCTTCGCAGACGACTGCGTTCGTTCCGGTGACATATCCCCCCATGACAGATCCCATAGATCCGGAAAGTAAGCAGGCTTCATCCGAAAAGCAGACAGAGGTGGTGATCGTTACACCTACAGAGACCAAGCCGGAAGAAACTGCGAAGATAGATCCGGCGGAAACAGAAAGCGGCGATGCTTCAGGAAACGGCACAGAGCCTGATACCGAGCCGGTGCCCGATACAAAGGAGCCATCCATACAGATAGTTGCGACCCCCGAAAAGATCAACGCTTCGGTCAAGGGCACGCACTATGTCGGTGACAGCCTTACGGGCGCGGATTTTGTCGTCGAAGTAACGATGAGCGACGGCAGCGTGCTTGCGAATCCCGAAGGCTTTACGGCCGCTCCGCTTGCACTTTCACAGGAGAACACTCAGATAACGGTATCATACGGCGGGCTCAGCACGGTCATAGTTGCCGAAGCCAAAAAGAAGCCGTCTGATACGCCGATTCCCGGAAAAGCTGGCTCGTGGAGAGAAAAGTTTGCATCATACTTTACATCAGAGCCGGTATTAGTTCCCGGCAAAAGCTATTCGGACAGCAATATAAACATACAGATATCGGACATCTCTTTAGGAAGCGGTGAGGAAACGATAAGATACCTTGTTGCGGACATACATGTTGCGGATATCAGATATTTCGGAACAGGCCTTGTAAACGGGGACACCACATTCAGGGCGACATCCCCCGTGTCATATTATTACAAGATAAATCCCGCATATTACCTCATAACCAACGGTGATTACTGCGGTTACCATTCGCAGGGCATCATCATAAGAAACGGTGTTATATACCGTCAGGAGCCCACATCCGAAGATCAGTGCGTTTTATATGCCGACGGACGTATGGTGACATACGGCCCCGGTGAATTTACGGTGGACATGGCCGTAAACGGCGGCGCATGGCAGGCATGGTGCTTCGGACCGTCTCTTTTGGACAGCGAAGGCAGGGCAAAGGACAATTTCAATACAAACTATTACATAACGAAGCTGCACCCCAGGACCGCCATAGGCTATTATGAGCCCGGACATTACTGCATGGTAGTGGTAAACGGACGTGAGACAGGCTATTCAAGGGGCGTTACAACAAAAGAGCTTGCGAATATTTTCCAGGACCTCGGATGCAAGGTCGCATACAACCTTGACGGAGGCGGATCGTCGACCATGAGCTTTGTCGGCCAGCAGCTCAATCATTCGGCCGACCGTTATGTTTCGGATTTTGTTGTGGTATCGGCATTGCCTTTGGGTTAGGAGTAAGCAATGAAAAAAGCGATAAGAATTTTTCATTTTGTATTGATGCATTTGTGCAATGCACTTGGCATATACTGCATTACATGCTATATACTTGATATATACAACCCGTTGATGAAGTTTATAGACAACGGGACGACCAAAAACGTCATATTGATACTTTCCATCGCAATACTTGTAAGTAACAATCTATCGGCGTGGAGACTATGGGAAAAGAAAAAGGAGGAAACGGATGAAGTGTGACGGACTGATCTTTGATGTAGACGGAACCATTTGGGATTCCACTGTAACGGTCGAATCGGCATGGAACGCCGCACTTGAGGAGACCGGATATGCCGAGCGTGTTACAGCCTCGCAGCTTAAGGGCCTTTTCGGCCTTCCAATGCTTGATATCGTTGACAGGATAGTAAATGATCCCGATACGAAAAAAAAGGAAGCGCTGCTGAAAAAACTCACAGTCTATGAATTTGAATACCTCGGTAAATTCGGGGCGCCAAGCTACGACGGGCTTGAAAACGCGCTTTCACATCTTTCCGACAAGATCCCACTTGCCGTAGTGAGCAACTGTCAGGCAGGATATATAGAGCTCATGTTAGAAAAGACAGGCCTCGGCAAATATTTTGATATGCATTACTGCCCGGATGACACAGGGCTTTTGAAAGCGGGAAATATCAAAAAAGTCGTAAGAGAGCTTGGCCTTAAAGCGCCCGTTTATGTGGGCGACACATCCATGGACGAAAAGGCTTGCCGGGACGCAGGAGTGCCGTTTGTATTTGCCGCATACGGCTTCGGAAACGCTGAAGATCCGGCTGCAGTTATTGAAAGACCCGAAGATATGATAGGCCTGTTTGTAGAGTAATGTATTTTAAATGCTTGTGAACACATATTGCCACCGGTAGGGTGGCAATATTTTTTTGCATGGTGTGATATTATTCTTATAAGATAATCAGCTTTGGCAGGATAATATCATGAGCGAAAAAACTACGGAAGAGCTTGAAAGCATTCTTAAAAAATACAACGCGGAAAACATAGGTGAATTCTTTGACAAAAACGGTAAAGAGATGGTTTCCGAGTCTTTGACATTCAGAAACTATTTTAACGACCTTATGAAGGAAAAGGGGCTTAAGCTAAGGGATCTTTTTATACAGGCCGATATATCGGAAAGCTACGGATACAAGCTTATTTCCGGCCAGAAACATACTCAGAAGAGAGACGTCATATTAAGGCTCTGTATCTGCATGAAGTGTTCGCTTTTTGAAACGCAGCATCTTTTGAACCTGTACGGCATGCAGCCTCTTTATGCAAGGAAAAAGAGGGATGCAATATTGATGATAGCCGTAAACGAGGGCCATGGGAGCATTTACCTTGTAAACGAGCTTTTAGAGCAGTACGGTGAGGAACAGCTTTATTCCTGCGGAGAACTCTGATAAAAGGCTGCAAGAAACTATGTCAAAAATCTGCTTGCCACCTTAAAAAAATAATGCTATAATCGCAAGGATAATTCTTTTCAGGAGGCATTTGATGTTAGCAGATAAATTTGTGCCGGTCATGGCACTTGCAACATGGGCAACAGTTTTGCTCATAATACTCGGAGTTCTGCTTGCTTTATTCGTCGTACTTCTTATTGTCGGCAATAAGATGCAGAAAAAGCAGCTCCAGCAGAAAGAACAGATAGAGGCCATGGCACAGACCATGTCCATGCTGGTCATAGACAAAAAGGTAATGAAATTCAGTGAAGCCAAGCTTCCCGACGAGGTAATGGCGCAGGTACCCAAGCTTTACAGGCGTGCAAAAATGCCCTTTGTAAAGGTTAAGATCGGTCCAAGGATCATGACTCTCATCGCAGACCAGAAGGTCTTTGCGGCTATCCCCGTAAAAAAGGAGATCAAGGCTGTTGTCAGCGGTATGTACATTACCGAGATCAAAAGCGTAAGAGGCGGTTCGATCATAACTCCGAAAACAAAAAAACAGCTTAAGGAAGAAGCAAAGGCTGCAAAGAAAGCGGCAAAAGAAGCAAAAAAAGGTTGATAATGTGCGCAGCTGCAAATCTTGCAGCTGCGTTTTTTTGATATAATCAGGAGGGTCATATACATGCAGGAAAAATATGCTGTTACCACAAAAGAGTTTT
>CADAQV010000119.1 GCA_902790095.1 uncultured Lachnospiraceae bacterium
CCGGCTTTGAGGCGGTTCAAAAGAAATCCGAAGGATTTCTTTCCTTATCCGCGAAGTGAGGGTAGCGAACTCTGTCCTGCGTGCAAATGATCATAGAGATGCTTACAACAATGACAGGGGCTGTTTTTTTACAGCCCCTGTTTGCGCGATAACCTATGCTTATCACAGGCGATAAGAGCATTCGAATTTTCTAATGAAGCCCCTTATGCTACGATATCTCCATCAAAAGAAATCAAAGGGAGACACGAAAGATGGCAGAGATTCTTGCATTCGGCGATTCAAATACATGGGGATTCGTTCCGGGTTCAAAAGATTACAGCAGATATCCTGAGGATGTAAGATGGACCGGGCTTCTTCAGAAAAAGATATCCAAAGCAAGCGTGATAGAAGAAGGTCTGTGCGGAAGGACAACGATCTTTGAGGACAGCTATCGTCCGGGAAGAAAGGGAGTGTCATCCCTGGCCACAATACTCAAAAACCACACCTCCCTTGGGGCCGTGGTGCTGATGCTCGGGACCAACGACTGCAAAAGCATTTATAAGGCTTCCGCGCAGGTGATCGGAAACGGCATAGAAGAGTGCCTTAAGGAGATCGAAAAAGTCGTTCCCGCAGAAAAGATCCTCTTAGTCTCCCCTATTTTCTTAGGTGAAGATGTCTGGAGAGAGGATAAGGATCCCGAATTTGAAAAAAGTTCCATAGCGGTAAGCCATGAACTTAAAGATGTGTACAGAAGCATAGCAAAGAAACACGGAAACGCATTTCTTGCAGCTTCGGATTATGCGGATGCAGACCCTGCTGACAACGAACATTTAAACGAAAAAGGACACAGGGCCTTTGCCGGTGCGGTCTATGAAAAGCTTTTGCTTATGGATGCTGTTTGATAAAGCACCTGCGGAAAGGAATCAAAAATGGTAGATGCAGACAGAATAAAAAAACAGTTTTTAAAGCTATCCATGTTTGACAGCGAATCGTTTGAAGAAAAGGATATCGCCGAGTACATGGTATATAAACTAAGAAAGCTTGGCCTTAAAGTAAATACATCATCCACTACGGACAAAGCGTATTTAAAAGCGCACCCTTCTTCGCATCCAAACATCTATGCGGTCCTTGAGGGTGATCCGCAAAAAGAGCCGGTGCTCTTTTCAGCACACCTTGACACAGTCTCGCCGGGCAAGGACAAAAAGCCGATCGTGACGGATGACGGGTTCATCACATCTTCGGGCGATACGGTGCTTGGCGCGGATGATATATCGGGCCTTGTTTCCATCATAGAAGCGTTAAACGTGATAAAGGAAGAGGGCAGGCCCCACCCCGACATAGAGATATTGATCACCGTGGCCGAGGAACCCTTTTGCGAAGGTTCAAAATATTTCGATTTCGGTCTTGTAAAGTCAAAGAACGCATATGTGCTTGACCTTACAGGCTCCATTGGGACAGCCGCTGCCAAGGCGCCTTCAATCATTTCATTTGAGATAAACATAAAAGGTAAAGCGTCCCATGCAGGCTTTGCCCCGGAAGAGGGAATAAACGCGCTTCTGATAGCTTCCGAAGCAATATCGAAAATACAAATAGGCAGAGTAGACCCTTATACCACCGTAAACATAGGCACGATAGAGGGCGGCGCAGGGAAAAACATCGTTCCCGAAACCATACGCCTTACAGGTGAAGTAAGGAGCACGGACCATAATAAAGCAGAGGAAAGCATAAAAAAGATATTTGATATCTTTGGCATGATCGCAAAAAATGCCGGCGGCTCATGCTCTTTTAATAAGACGACACATATACAGGCATACAGCGTGGATGATAATGAAAGTGTTGTGAAAAGGTTTGAAAAAGCCTGCGAAAAAACAGGCCTTACTCCGGGTACCATCGCCACTTTCGGCGGAAGCGACGCAAACAGGCTGAACGCTGCGGGCATACCCACTATAGTTTACGCCTGCGGCATGGAGAAAGTACATTCCACAGAGGAATATACATATATCCCGGATCTTAAAAGATCCGCGGAACTTACATTAAACTTAATGACAATATAAGGAGGAGAGAAAAATTTCAAATGCATGTTCATTAGTCAGAAAAACAAAGGTCCCTTACACGGACGAGCTTGCGGAAAAGTACGCAAAGGAGGTGGGCGCAGCCCCAAGACCTCAGGAGGTAAAGGATGAGATCGACGATAGAGGCGCATTCATAAGACAGCCAAACGCGTTTATAAAGCCCTTCGGCGATAAGGCGGATGACAACCATGCAGAGGAAGGCAGATTTGCCATCTACTGGGCGCACGGCTGCCACTGGTCAAACAGACCTGTGATAGTAAGAGATATCCTCGGACTTACGGATGTCATTGCAGATGCTCATACGACACACAGCGGTGAGACCAACCTCTACGGACACGGCTTTGGAGACAGCGCAGATCACAAGGACCCGATCCTCGGCGCATATTTTTTAAGCGAATTTTATAAGAACGCCGATCCTGATTTTAAGGGCAGGGCAACGACCCCGACACTTGTGGATGTAAAGGAAAAGAAGGCTGTAAACAACGATTACCACAGACTTTCAAACTACATCGAGGTACAGTTCAGAAAGTTTCAGCCGATCGATGCGCCGGATCTTTATCCCAAAAAGTACAGAAAAGAGATCGATGAATTCAACGACTGGCTCTTCCCTACCATAAACAACGGTCATTACCGCATGGCATTTTGCCAGTCATGGGAAGCATACAAGGAGGCTTATGACGATTTCTTTGAATCCATCGAAAAGATAGATGAAAGACTTAAGACCAACAGATTTTTGTTCGGCGATTATATCACAGATGCGGATGTAAGACTCTATGTCACACTGGTAAGATGGGAGACAAGCTACTATCACAATGTAGGTCCCATAAAAAAGCGTATCACCGAATATGAAAACGTCTGGGGATATGTAAAGGATCTTTTTGCGATTCCCGAATTCAGAAAGTACACCTTCTTTGAATTCCCCGAAAAGAAGACAAAGGGCATCTTTGCAAGCTATGCCGAAAGAATTGCGGCCCAGGTTCCTTATGACGAGCTCTGGAAGACAGACGGCGAAAGAAAGGCTCTTTCAGCGGATCCCGAAAATGTCTACAAAAAACACCCGGAAGGCGAGACTGCAGAGGATTATCAGTCGGAGATATCATACAGCAAGTGGAATAACTCTGATCCTAAGGACAGAGATCCCAAGAATCGCACGCTTTCGGTAGATGCATCTATAAATCCGATCGCTTCAAAACTCAGAGAGTAAATCCATCGGTGATAAGCACTGCTTATCACCGATGATAAATAATCGGGAATTTTCAAAACGGCGCTTATGTATTATCATGCATCCAACATCAAAAAAGCAAAGAAATATCAGAGAGAGGAAATGAGAAATGGCAAACCTGTTTGACATACAGCTGGTTTTTACCGAAATACCCGGAATACTTGCTTACCTTCCCACAACGCTCTACCTTACGGCGGTGGCGCTGGTGGTGGGAATCCTGCTTGGATTCGTGATAGCTCTTATAAGAATGAAAAAGATTCCGGTCCTGAATCAGCTTGCGATAGCGTTTGTATCGATAATAAGAGGAACGCCCATCATAGTTCAGCTTTACATCACTTATTTCGGTATACCGATCGCGCTTAAATATTTCAATTACTACCACGGCACCAATTTCAACATCAACGGTATTCCGGGAATCGTCTTTGCGATGGTCGCCCTTGGACTTAACCAGGCGGCATTCGATTCCGAAACCATAAGATCCGCGATCCAGTCCGTTGACAAGGGCCAGATAGAGGCGGCTAAGTCCATGGGAATGACGGGGGGCCAGGTCCTAAGGAGAGTCATTCTTCCCCAGGCCGGAACGGTAGCGCTTCTTCCCCTTGGCAACTCCTTTATAAATCTTATCAAAGGAACATCACTTGCCTTTACATGTTCGGTCGTGGAGATCACCGCAGCCGGCAAGATACTGGCGGGAAGAAATTACAGATATTTCGAAGTTTACTGCTCACTGGCGATAATCTACTGGGTGATAACTTTCATCCTTGAAAGAATACTCGCACTCATAGAAAAGAAGATCACGATCCCCGAGCAGCCTCCGGAAGAAAAACAAAGAAAAGGAAAAAAGCTTAAGGAGATATCGGAATGAGTCTTATAGAAGTAAGAGGACTTAGCAAATCCTTCGGAAAAAACAAAGTTTTAGATGATGTCGATCTTGATATAAACGAAGGCGAAGTGGTTGCGATCATCGGTCCTTCGGGGACAGGTAAATCCACCTTCCTAAGATGCCTCAATCTTCTTGAAAAGCCCGAGGCAGGAAAGGTCACCATAGACGGCAGGGAATTCGATATGACATCCCGCTCGAAAAAAGAAAAGCTTGAGCTCAGGCGTCAGACAGAAATGGTCTTCCAGCAGTTCAACCTCTTTAAAAACCGCACGGCTCTTGAAAATGTAATGGAGGGCCTGAGGATAGTAAAAAAGCTTGGAAAGGAAGAGGCAAAAGAGATCGCTTTAAAGGAACTTGACAGAGTAGGAATGAGCGACCGTCTGAACCATTACCCCAGACATTTATCCGGCGGACAGCAGCAGCGCGTAGCGATAGCAAGAGCGCTTGCCTTAAAACCGAAGCTTCTTTTGATGGATGAACCCACATCCGCACTCGACCCCGAGCTTGTCGGCGAAGTGCTTCTCACCATCAAAAAGGTCGTAAAAGAAGGTTTCACGGTCCTTCTGGTAACACATGAGATGGACTTTGTAAAGAGCGTCCGGTCCGTTGTTGATGAAGAGCTTATCGGAAGAGAATTCGGCTTCCTTGGAGCTGATGATTGCCCCGACATGATCGCGGAAGGGAACGAGGAAATATTTTTGGTTCGGCTCGTTGAGGACCTTGTGGATCTGTCCTCCCCTGACGATGATGGTCGTCGCTTCCGGGGTGGACCTAGTGACCCTACGGATTAAATAGACGACGATTATCAAGAGGACGATGGCCCCCAAAACGATATAAAGGACTGGGCTTTGGAAGATTTTCTTCAAGGATTCCAAAGATTGTCCGCCCGAGCCGCTGGAAGATCCACCTTCGCTGGTGCTTGCTACGGAAGAGAGAATATTAAGTATTAAGTTCAT
>CADAQV010000120.1 GCA_902790095.1 uncultured Lachnospiraceae bacterium
AGAGAGCTTTCGGGGATATACTCCTTGTCATAGCAGATCTTCTGCATGTAGCAGTAGAGTTTGTATGCCTGCATGTCGGCCTTAAAAAGCCTGAGCAGGTATTTTTCTTCATAAAGCACACTTTCGGCCTTTGACAGTCTTGTTATTACAGGAACATAACATGTTTCGTCAAGGCGTGACAGGAGTCTAAATGAAGACCTCCTTATACCGAGCACCCTTGCGTACGGGCATTTCTTTAGCCTTATCTTTTCTATATCAAGCAGGATGTGTGTGAGGGCCCTTGAAATATGCGTGTAAGTCTCGTTTTTTGTTTTGAGTGACAGTATAAATTTGTAAAGGTCTTTGGGGCAGTCTCTTTCGACTGTGTTTTTGATCCTGTTTTTAAGAGTCGGATTAAGGTCTAAATATTCTTTTTCAAGTGTTTCCTCCCTAAGAAGAACCGGAAACATAAGAGAAGACATATCTGAGTCAAATATTGGAAGGCTCTTTCCATACCAGGGCGAAAAGATATCATAAGCACCCTTTGGGATAAACGGAGCGACTAAGGATGGCGAGGAGCTGTCTTTTAAAAGATCCCTTATCGCTGAAGCGGAATTGATCTTTTTGAATCTGTCAGGGGATGAAGCATGCTCTGCCATGAAACGTTTTACGGCAACAGGTCTTATTTTTGAAGAAAGCTTTTTTAATGCTTTAAGGTATTCTATTGCGAGTATGGCATTGGGGGATGAGAGAAGAAAAGCCAACTCATCGGAGCCTGTTATATATTTTAATGCGGCCGCCCTTGCACGCGGAAACGAAAGACCGTTTGATAGGTTTATCTTTAACTGCTTTTTGAATTCTTCGGGCTCATCATCAAGTATATCGGATATTTTCATTAGCTCTGACACGTCATCCGTTTCACATCCAAAGACCAAAATATCGATGATACCGAGCGCTTCAAGCAGTGATACGCCTCCAAAGGCAAAGCCTTCCGCACTGGCGGTGGAGTAGACCGCAGGCAGAAGAAGTACAAGGTCAGCTCCGCATTCAAGCGCCATGCGGGTGCGTATCTCCTTACTGCAGACAGCGGGCTCGCCGCTCTGCACGAAATCGCCGCTCATAACGACAACGACAGTGTCTGCGCCCATGGCCCTGGCTCTGTCTATAAGATATTTATGTCCGTTGTGAAAAGGATTGAATTCGGCTATAATTCCCGCAGTCAGCATATTTTTTCACCCCAATGTACTTGATAAAAACCATTTTAACAAAGCATTTTGCAAAAATCAATAATTGTTTTTTCTTGTATATTTAGAAAAAAAATGCTACAATAAAACAGAAATTTATAAAAAACCATATGGGGGCTGATAATATGAGTTTTATAGATAACATTAAAGAAAGAGCTAAGGCTGTATACAAAACAATAGTACTTCCCGAAGGCATGGAAAGAAGGACCTGGGAAGCAGCAGAAAAGGTAATAAAAGAAAAGATAGCAAAGGTCATAATCCTTGCAACGCCCACCATGATCTATGAAAACGCAGAGGGCATCGACATCTCAGGTATGGAGATCATAGATCCGAACACCTCCGGAAAGCTTCAGGAATATGTCGAGGCATTCACAGAGCTTCGTAAATCAAAGGGCATGACAGAGGAAAACGCAAGACGTATCCTCACCACCGATTTCATGTACTTTGCATGTATGATGGTCAAGCTCGGCGATGCCGACGGTGTAGTTTCGGGTGCCTGCCATTCGAGCGCAAACACCTTAAGACCGTCTCTTCAGATACTTAAGACAAAGCCCGGCGCAGCACTTGTTTCGGCATTCTTTTTGATGATAGTTCCAAACTGCATCTACGGCGATAACGGTACATTCATATTCTCGGACTGCGGTCTTGAGCAGAATCCCACACCCGAAAAGCTTGCTGCCATAGCCGTTTCATCCGCAGAGACATTCAGGCTTCTGGTTCAGAAGACTCCTTATGTTGCAATGCTTTCTCATTCCACAAAGGGAAGCGCAAAGCATGATGATGTAACAAAGGTAGTTGATGCCGTAAGAATAGCACATAAGCTCGATCCCGATCTTTTGCTCGACGGAGAAATGCAGACCGATGCGGCTCTTGTGCCCGAGGTTGCGGCATACAAGGCACCCGGAAGCAAGGTTGCCGGCAGGGCAAACGTTCTTATATTCCCCGATCTTGATGCCGGGAATATCGGCTACAAGCTTGTTGAAAGACTTGCAAAAGCAGAAGCTTACGGTCCCATCACTCAGGGCCTTGCAGGCGCCGTAAACGACCTTTCAAGAGGATGCAATTCCGATGATATAGTAGGCGTTGTTGCAATAACCGCTGTTCAGGCCGAAGACCTTGCAAACAGCAAGCCTGCACCGGCAGAAGAATAAAGTGTCATTTTTTAATAAGCGTTTAAACAGGCAGGTCTATCCTGTCTGTTTTTTTTAAGTATTTTATCTGCCATAGAGTAAATTTATTGTTGATAAAATATGGTTGAAATTATATAATGTTCTCGGAATCATTTTTCGTCAAAAGCACGAAAAAAACGAATACGGCAGCCTGATGATGGATCACATGCGGCAAAAAAAGGAGGTTATTTATGGAAAAAGACAAGATACCTGTAATAACGATCAACAGAGAATACGGCGCAGGCGGAAGATCACTTGCGTCCATACTTTCCGAAAGACTGGGTATACCTTATTATGACCGGGACTTTGTAAATATGACCGCAGACGAGAGCGGCTATGATGTGGAGGATGTTCTGCGTGAGGGCGAGGAGATAAGCATGTCCGAAAAAGCTATCAACACTATGCTTAAAGGAATCGTATCATATACCAGTTCACATGATGCGATATTTGATGCCGAAAAAAAACTTGTTCTGGATCTGGCAAAAAGCCCCTGTATAATGGTCGGAAGATGTGCAAATTATATCCTTGATCAGGCAGGCATCGACAATATAAGCATCTATCTGCATGCACCTTTTGAGCATCGCTTCAAAAGAGCTTTGGAGATCAACGAAAACGGAGATGTAAAGCTTGAAAAATATATAGAGAAAAGGGATAAGCTCCGCCAGATCTACTATAAAAAATATACCGGAAATGATATAGGTGATGCAGTGCTTTATACTTTCACATTCGACACATCGAAGGTAAGCATCGACACTTGCGCAAAAACGGTTATAAATATGATAGAAAACAAATAAGACCGGTCATAAGGAGAAATTGTCATGAATAAAAAAAGGCTTCTTTGTCTTATCGTATCCTGCATCCTTATGCTTTGCGGCTGCGCAGGGCAGCGTATGATGATGGGAACAGGCGGTACGGCAGGTACATATTATGCGTTTGGCGGTATATTGGCGCAGTACATGAAAAATAATACCGATTACAGTGTTACGGCCGTTTCCACAGCGGCATCCAAGGCAAATATTCAAAGCATCGGCGACGGGGACTATCAGATGGGCTTTACCCAGTCCGATGTTATGAGCTATGCATGGGAGGGCAGCAAGTCCTTTGAAAAGGACGGACCTTGCAGAGATTTTCGTGTTATGGGTGCACTCTATGCCGAAACGGTACAGCTCATCACCATGGATGACGACATAAAGTCCGTTTACGATCTTAAAGGCAAGAGCGTATCGATAGGCGCTCCCGGCTCCGGAGTATATTTCAATGCAATAGATGTGCTTGATGCCGCAGGTATAACGCTCGATGACATCTATCCTCAGTATCAGAGCTTTGATGACAGTAAAGAGGCTTTAAAGGACGGTCAGATAGATGCAGCATTCATTGTTGCGGGCGCTCCCACATCTGCAATAACAGAACTTGCCACGACAAATGGAGTCGATCTTATACCCGTTGACGGAGAGCTCAGGGAAAAGATAATGAACAGCTGTCCGTATTATGCGGCTCTTCAGATACCCGCCGGAACTTATCCCGGCCAGGATAACGATATAGAGACCATAACCATCATGGCGACCATGATAGTGGATGCAGATCTTGATGAAGAGGTCGTATATCAGCTTACCAAAGCCATTTTTGACCACACAGAAGAAATTGCCAAGGAACACGCAAAAGGGGCTGAGCTTTCACCCGAAAATGCGACATCCGTAACGTCCGTACCTTTCCATAAAGGAGCGGCAAGATACTTTGCCGAAAAAGGTATAACCGTTGAAACATATGACTAAGGAGGTATGCCTGACATGAGTAAACTTGAAAACAACGAAAACAAAATGGATCAGGAAAACTTCGATGCGGTCATGAAGAAAATCGACAGGGAGTCAAATACCCGTGTCTTTACCGGAAAACATGCAGTGGCCGTAAAAGCCTTGATGATCTGTTTCTCGCTTTTTTGCATATGGGTGACATTGTTTGCCACATTCCTCGAAGAGATAAGGCTCACTTCCTTTATGGGAATGATAGTATTCTTCGGCTTTTTGTATTACCCTGTCTCAAAGCAGAACAATAAAGTCAATCACATGCCCTGGTATGACATCATTTTCATGCTTGTTGGATCCGGCGCATTCTTTTATTACACATTCTATGCCAACAAGATAATACAGCAGGGAACCAGATTTGAAGTGTTTCAGATCGTTATAGCCGTTGTCGGTATAATAGCGCTTCTTGAGGTCACAAGGAGAAGCGTAGGTGTGCCGATCCTTCTTGTAGCACTGTTCTTTATCGGCTACGCTATGTTCTACGGTCTTACAAACCCTTCCATACCCGGAAGGCTCAGCTATCTTGTAAGAAACCTGTTTTACGCAAAGACAGGCATACTTTCAACCCCTATAAATGTCTGCTCTAAATATATAGTAGTGTTCATCATATTCGGGGCGTTCCTTGAACGGACCGGCATCTCCGAATTTTTCATCAATATCGCGAACTGCGTAGCAGGCCGCTATGCCGGCGGTCCCGCTAAGGTTGCCGTCATTTCATCGGCCCTTTGCGGTATGGTAAGCGGATCCTCCGTAGGAAATACCGTTACCACAGGTTCCGTTACCATCCCTATGATGAAAGAGACAGGATATAAGGCGGAATTTTCCGGCGCAGTAGAAGCGGCCGCTTCGACAGGCGGTCAGATAATGCCTCCCATCATGGGCGCTGCGGCATTCCT
>CADAQV010000121.1:0-5065 GCA_902790095.1 uncultured Lachnospiraceae bacterium
AAACGAACTTAACGTTTTCCCGGTTCCGGACGGTGATACCGGAACAAATATGACCATGACGATCATGTCGGCAGCAAAGGATGTTCAGGCTCTTTCGGATTTTACCATGCCCGAGCTTTGCAAGGCTATATCGTCAGGTTCCTTAAGAGGAGCAAGAGGTAACTCCGGAGTTATCCTTTCGCAGATCTTAAGAGGCTTTACAAAATCCGTAAGGGATCTTGAAATCATCGATATTCCTGCCATCGCAGAAGCCTGCGAAAGAGCTACCGAAACAGCATACAAGGCTGTAATGAAGCCGAAGGAAGGTACTATCCTTACCGTTGCAAGAGGAATCTCGGAAAAAGCAAAAGAACTTGCCGCAGATCCCGATATCACAATGGAAGTATTCCTTGATGAACTTATAAAACACGGTGATGAGACTCTTGACAAGACACCCGACCTTCTTCCTGTCCTCAAACAGGCAGGTGTTGTGGATTCCGGCGGCAAGGGACTCATGACAGTCCTTTACGGTGTAAGAGACGGTTATCTTGGAAAAGAGATCAAGATGAACCTTGAACCAATTGCAAAGAAGCCTCACATTGCGATCATTCCCAAGGCCGATATCGATACCGCAAACATCAAATTCGGATACTGTACCGAATTCATCGTAAATCTTCCGGCGCCCGTAAGCGACGAGACAGTTCTCGGCTTTAAGGCATTCCTTGAGTCGATAGGTGATTCCATCGTGTGTGTTGCGGATGATGAGTATATAAAGATCCATGTTCATACCAATCATCCCGGACAGGCCTTTGAAAAAGCGCTTGAATACGGTCCTTTAAGCCGTATGAAGATAGACAACATGAGAATGGAGCATCAGGAAAAGCTTGTAAAGGATGCCAGCCTTCTTGCTGCAATGGAAGAAGCCGAAAAAGCCGCAAAGAAGATACTTGATGATGATAAAAGAAATGATGAGCCCGAAAATATCGCGCCCACCAAAAAGTACGGTTTTATCTCGGTATGCGTCGGAGACGGTCTTACGGACATCTTTAAGAGTCTGAATGTGGACGTTGTTGTAAGCGGCGGACAGACCATGAATCCGAGCACGGAGAATTTTATCCGCGCCATCGATGAGATAAATGCAGAGAACATTTATATCCTTCCGAACAATAAAAATATAATAATGGCCGCTCAGCAGGCTGCACAGCTTACAAAGGATAAGAACATAATCGTTATTCCCACGGCTACGGTTCCGCAGGGCATAGCTTCCATAATTGCTTTTTCACCTGAATCGGAGGTTGATGAGAATAAGGATAATATGGTCGAGGCAGCAGGCACGATAAAGACCGGTTCGGTAACATATGCAGTCAGAAATACCTGCATTGACGACAAGGAGATAAAGGAAAACGACATCATGGGTATCTGTGACGGAAAGATCCTTGCCGTAGGCGAAGATGTAATGCAAACAACTGCCGAAATGGTGTCGGGCATGGTGGATGAAGACAGTTCGTTTATCAGCATCTATTACGGCTCAGACGTAAAGGAAGAAGATGCTCAGGCACTGCTTGATACAATATCCGAGCAGTTCCCCGATATAGATATCGATCTTCAGCCCGGCGGTCAACCGGTATATTACTATATTATTTCAGTCGAATGATCATTCGGGCGGCATGCAGCGCGTGCCGCTCTTTTGATTTGAATCCGCGGGGGTCACCGAAATGAATCTTGATGACAGTGTAAGAACAATTAAAGGAATAGGCGAAAAGACCGCGCTTCATTTTGAAAAGCTGGGTATAAAAACGGTAATGGATCTTCTGACTCATTATCCCAAAGGTTACGATCTTTATGAAAAACCTGCCCCGGTAAATATAGGAAGCTTTGGAAATACTGTATCCGTGTACGCAAAGCTTTTATCAAAGCCTGTTCTTATGAAAAAAAATTCAAAGATCATCATTAACGCTTTGTTTACGGACATCAAGGGCAACAGGTTTGGGTGTACATGGTTTAACATGCCGTATCTGTGTAATTCCATGCGTACGGGGGATGCATATGTGCTGCGGGGAATAAAGACATACAGAAACGGCTCATTCGAATTGACACAGCCCTCCGTCTATAAAAAAGAAGAATATGACAAGCTTTCAAATGTCCTTATGCCGATATATGCTCTTACTGCAGGCGTAACATCTAAAATGATAACAAAAGCCGTAAGAAGCATTCTCGAATGTCAGGATATAAAGATAGAATCTGAGCTTGACAAGGAAGTGGCTGTTCTTAAAGAATACGGCCTGCTTTCAAAGGCGATAAGCGATATACATTTTCCGGGCTCGCAAAATGCGGCAAAAAAAGCCCGTGACAGGATCGCGCTTGAGGAATTCTACACTTTCTTTACGGGAATCAAAGACCTGATAGAGAGCAGAAAAACCAAAAAGGCAGGTAATATACTGCAAAGGAAAAAAGAGCTTGACCTGCGCATAAGCAGCCTTCCGTTTGAACTTACAAAAGGTCAGCGCATAGCACTTGAAGAGGTAAGAAAAGATCTTACGGCCGAATCTCCCATGCACCGTATCATACAGGGGGATGTGGGTGCGGGAAAGACAATAATCGCTTTTCTTGCAATGCTGGAGACAGGTTTAAACGGATATCAGTCGGCGATCATGGCGCCCACGGCCGTTCTTGCATCGCAGCATTACGAGAATTTTATGAGGCTTTTCCCCGACATGAAGGAAAAAACTTTGCTGCTTACGGGGGATCTTACCGCAGCAGAAAAAAGAGCGGCATATGAAAAAATGATGTCGGGTGAAGCATTGTTTATAGTCGGAACGCATGCGCTCTTTCAGGAAAAGACCGTATTTAAGTCACTTATGCTTGTGATAGTCGACGAACAGCACCGCTTCGGCGTCGGTCAGAGACATGAACTTACAGGTAAAGGGAATATGCCCCATGTCCTTTACATGTCGGCAACGCCCATTCCAAGATCTCTTGCCGGAATTCTGTATGCAGACCTTGATCTTACCGTTCTGTCCGAAAAACCAAAGGGGAGGCAGAGGATACATACTGCTGTCATAGGTCCTAAGGACAGGGAAAAGACCTACAGATTTATTATGGGCGAACTTGCAAAAAAGCATCAGGCATATGTGATATGCCCACTTATAGAAGAGGGAGAACTGCCCTTCGGCGAAGATGTCGCGACATATTCCAAGATGCTGAAAAAAGTGTTTGCAGGTCATAATGTGGGCGTATTGCACGGCCGCATGTCACAGTCAGACAAAAATGCCGTATTTGACAGCTTTGCTAAGGGCGATACAGAGATACTCGTATCCACGACTGTTGTGGAAGTCGGAGTGGATGTTAAAAACGCCACAGTTATAGTGATAGAAAATGCGGAAAGATTCGGACTTGCCCAGCTCCATCAGCTTAGAGGGAGGGTCGGAAGAGGAAGTGACGAATCGTACTGCATTCTTATATCAAGCAGCGACGAGAATGTGGATAACGAAAGGCTTTCGGTAATGAAGGAAAGCGATGACGGATTCGTCATCGCCGAAAAGGACTTTAAGATGCGGGGGCCGGGGGACATACTCGGCGTACGCCAAAGCGGCGATCCGGCGTTTAGGCTTGCGGATATATACCGCGATCATGAGATAATGAAGAAAGCAAGGGAGATAGCTTTTTTGAAATAAAGGAGTAGAGATATGTCTTCTATAATAGAAATAAAGGATGTTACTAAAGAATTTAAAGTATTAAACCGTCACGAGGGTCTGAAGGGAAGCATCAAAGATCTTTTTTCACGTGACTACAAGGTGATCCGTGCAGTAGACAATATTTCCATGAATGTCATTCAGGGCGAGATAGTGGGGTATCTGGGACCGAACGGCGCCGGAAAATCAACCACGATCAAGATGATGACCGGTGTATTGGAGCCGACTTCGGG
The DNA here is from genome assembly GCA_902790095.1 of uncultured Lachnospiraceae bacterium. Taxonomy (GTDB): domain Bacteria; phylum Bacillota; class Clostridia; order Lachnospirales; family Lachnospiraceae; genus UBA4292. The sequence continues at coordinate 3,905 of CADAQV010000121.1, forward strand.
AGAGATACTGGTGGACGGAAACGTGCCATACAAAAACCGTACAAAGAATGCGCAGAATATAGGAGTTGTCTTCGGACAGCGTTCACAGCTGTGGTGGGCTCTTCCTCTTGTGGAATCATTCAAGATCTTAAAGGATATATATCAGATATCGGATAATGCATACAATGAAATGATAGAGCTGTACAGATCGCTTGTCGATATAGAGCCTCTTATGCATAAGCCCGTAAGGCAGATGTCTTTAGGCCAGAGAACACTCAGTGATATTCTTGCCGCCTTTTTGCATGACCCCAAGATCGTATTTCTTGATGAGCCGACCATAGGTCTTGATGTTTCGATGAAATCTAAAATAAGGACACTTATCCATGCGCTGAACAAGGAGAAGAATACAACGGTCATATTGACCACCCATGATATGGGCGATGTCGATGCGCTTTGCAAAAGGATAGTTATAATCGATAAAGGCAGGATGATCTATGACAACGATATCGAGAATTTAAAGAGTTTTTTCGGATCCTATCGCACATTAAAAGTTCGTATGGACGGCGATCTGAAAGAAGCGGCCGAGAGTGTTCAAAGCATATTGCCGGATTGTTCCGTCACAGCGGACGATGAATGGATATCGGTGCTTGTTGACGAGGATAAAGAGGGCGTTATCGATGTTCTCGGCACCCTTCAAAGATCCTTTGGCATTAAGGATATGAAACTTGAAGAGATATCTTCGGAAGATGTCATAAAAAAGATATACGAGGAGGACGGGTTATGAGTTTGAGAAAATATCTGACGCTCACCCGCGCAGGTATGATCGAATCATTACAGTTCAGGTTGTCATTTATCGTAATGGTCATAGGAAACCTCCTGTATTTGATAATCGTCTATTTTTTGTGGAAGGCGATATATGCATCCGCGGGGACCGATGTCGTAAACGGCATGACTTTTTCGGATACGCTTATATATCTCGTGCTTGCGACGGCTCTGTTTAATTTTATGGAGATGTACACGGTATGGGAGATAGGCAGGAACATTCAGTCCGGCAAGATAGTACTCGATCTTTTAAAACCCATGGAATACAGAAAATATCTTTTCTGGTCTTATTCGGGAACATTTGTCATGCAGTTTTTCCTTACATTTCTGCCGACGTTCATAGCTGTGTCCGTAGTCACG
>CADAQV010000121.1:5112-7699 GCA_902790095.1 uncultured Lachnospiraceae bacterium
CCGAAACTCTCAGGAACATCGTTTATTATCTTCCTTTTCAATCGATATACAATGCGCCGCTTTCAATACTTTTGAAGGGAAATTCCGATCTGAAGGATGCGGGGGTGACATTGCTTATGCAGCTGTTTTGGTGCATCATAATGACAGTTTTAAGCAAATTGTTCTGGAAAGCTTCGCTTAAGCAGATAACCGTAAACGGAGGCTGATGATATGAAGAGAAAAAGTCTTGGTTTTTATTTAAGAATATACCGCAAGATCCTTGCGCAGGATCTGAAAAGCAAAATGAGCTACCGTGCGGACTTTATTATTTCGACCATCGGTATGATATTTACAAATATATCCGGCTTTATCGGATTTTGGATCATTTTCAGGAATTTCCCGTCCATAAACGGGTGGAGCTATCACGAGATGCTTTTCCTGTACGGTTTTTCCCTGGTGGCGCTTACCCCTGTGCAGTGCTTCTTTGACAATAACTGGAGTCTGAGACAATATGTCTATTCGGGCGATTTTATAAAATACTGTTTCAGACCGATAAATCTGTTCATTTATTTTCAGTCGGAGGTATTTGATATAAAAGGGCTCGGACAGTTTGCTTTCGGAACGGGCACTTTGATCTATTCGTGGATAAAGCTCGATCTTGCGTTCACGCCGCTCATACTTTTAAAGCTTATCGTATTTCTTATAACCGCATCACTTATAATGATTGCGCTGCAGAATGCGGCTGCCGCAACATGCTTTTGGACGCACAATTCGTTTTATGTACTCGATCTGGCGTTCAGATTCAAGGACTATGCAAGATACCCGATAACGATATTCAGCCCGGTATTCAGGTTTATCTTTTCCTTTGTGATACCGATAGCCTTTATTGCATATTATCCGAGCCTTGTGATATTAAGGCCCGATGAAGTGCCGGTGCTTTCGTGGCTGTCACCGCTTATAGGAACGGCATTCTTTTTTGCAAGCTACAAATTCTGGATGTATGCGGCAACAAGATACAGCGGAACAGGGTCCTGAATTTTGGGCCCCAAACACGCAATTTCTGCAGATAACACGCAATTTCGTGTTGAACTTTACTCCCACATATGTTATTATATCTTGGTATGGTATTCGGGCGAAGTGGGATGTTTCAAAAACTGTCCTGACTTTGCTTACGGATTAGGGGGTAAAAATGTCTGAAATTTTCAAGAATTACAAATACTTGATAATAATTTTATTATTCAGCATTTTCTTTTATATCGGATCCTTCTTCTGGGCAAACGGGCTCTCCAACAAAGGTACTGCACAGAGGTGGGCGCAGACCCTTGAAAGCAAGGTGGATTCCATAACCGGGGACGTATATACGACCGAGAAGATGCGTCTGGCTTTGGAAGATGTGCTGGGGTATTTTTATGTGGGAGAGTACTATGTCCCTGTCACGGCCTTTTACAGGGGCAGTGAGCTGGGCAATAACGGAACTCTGTTTTATTCGACTCTTGATGAATGTCCTACAAACGGCGACGGAGGTGAAAATGACAAAAAGAGCATTGAAGCCTACCTGAAAGCAAAGGGCATCTACAAATGCTACAAAGAGATGATAAGCATAAGCGGGTATGGATTGTATGACCACATAAATATAAACAACGAAAAATGCTATATTATCTATTGTTATTCCTCAAAGCTCCACGCCGTTGTAATGGGCTTTGTTCCGAAAAAATGTGCGGAGTCGGGTTATTCGGGCAGATTCGTATTATGCTCGATATCATTTGCACTGATCGTTCTTTCCTTCGTTTTATTCGTTCGCATCAATAAAAAGGTCAGCGACGGATATAAAAAGGAGAGGGATGAAATTAAGCAGACCATGAAGGACAAAGACGCCAGAATGGATGTTCTTTCATATTTGATGAATGAGTTTACTTTCGAATATGACATAAAGCATGACACTCTTGCGTTTGCTGAAAAGTACCAGACCATCTTCCAAAGAGGAAAGTACTTTACAAGATTCCTCGAAAATCTTAAAACAAGGTATAATATCTATCATCTTGATCAAAAGAATATCCAGAATTCATTTGACAAGATCATGAACGGAGAATATGAAGGTTCGTGCCTCTTCAGGCTTCAGATGCCGAACGGCAACTACGAATGGTTCAACTGCGTATATAAGGTAATGGTATCAGACGCAGGCGAGCCCGTATACGTAGTCGGAAAGATAATGAACGTTCATAAGTCCCAGACTGAAAAGGAAATGCTTCTCAGCCGCTCGACAAGGGATCCGCTTACAAACCTTCTCAACAGAGCAGAGCTTGAAAAGCGTACTACCAACTACATCAACGAGATGTCCGAATCCGATCTGGCAGCTATCGTTATCATGGACCTTGACCACTTCAAGCAGGTCAATGATACCATGGGGCACACAAAGGGCGACGAACTGCTGATAGAGGTTGCCGGAGTCATCAGGGAGACCTTCAGAACAAGCGATATCATAGGAAGACTCGGAGGCGACGAGTTCTATATCTTTATGAAGGACCTTGCAAATGAAGCGGATGCAATAAGCAAGTGTGAAAAGCTCAGGACTCTTTTGAACAGAGATGTGGTAAACGGCGATAAGGTC
>CADAQV010000122.1 GCA_902790095.1 uncultured Lachnospiraceae bacterium
ACCGGCACCATACAGGACCTTCTCACAAACCGCGATTTTTACATGAAAGATGCAAAGGTGGAAGAGGTAGCGCGAGCGCTCGGCCTTATGGACCTCGGCCTTGACAAGGATGTCACCGAACTTTCCGGCGGGCAGAGAACAAAAATACTGCTTGGAAAGCTCCTTCTTGAAAAGCCGGACATCCTTTTGCTTGACGAGCCCACAAACTACCTTGACGCCGAACACATATCATGGCTCAAAACATATCTGCAAAATTACGACAACGCCTTTATTCTGATATCCCACGACATCCCCTTTTTAAACAGTGTCGTAAACATCATCTACCACATGGACGGAAGCACCCACAGCCTCGACAGATATGTGGGAGATTATGACAAGTTCCTCGAAGTCTATGAAATGAAAAAGTCGCAGCGCGAGGCGGCCTACAACAAACAGCAGCAGGAGATAGCCCAGCTTAAAGATTTTGTCGCAAGAAACAAAGCCAGAGTTGCCACAAGAAACATGGCCATGTCAAGGCAGAAGAAGCTTGACAACATGGATATCATAGAAAAAGTGCAGGAAAAACCGAAGCCCGAATTTAACTTTAAGCTTGCCCGCACCCCCGGCAAAGTCCTTTTCGAAACAAAAGACCTTGTTATAGGCTACGATGAGCCGCTTTCATCTCCCCTTAACATCTGCATGGAAAGAGGAGAAAAGATCGTTCTGACAGGCTCTAACGGAATCGGAAAGACCACACTTTTAAAAAGTATCCTGGGCCTTATCCCAGCCCTTTCCGGCACTGTAGAGCAGGGAGAAAACCTTCAGATAGGCTATTTCGAACAGGAGATGCCATCTGATATCGACACCACCTGCCTTCAGGAGATCTGGAACGAATTTCCCGCTTTCACCCAGTACGAGGTAAGATCCGCCCTCGCAAAATGCGGCCTTACCACAAAACATATCGAAAGCAAATGCAAGGTCCTATCCGGCGGCGAACAGGCAAAGGTCAGACTTTGCAAGCTCATAAACCGCGAATCAAACCTCCTCGTCCTCGACGAACCCACCAACCACCTCGACGTAGACGCCAAGGATGAACTCCTCCGGGCCCTTAAAGAATACAAAGGCAGCATCCTCATGGTATGCCACGAACCGGAATTTTATTCCTCCCTTGCAACAAGGATCATCGACTGCACAAAGTGGACAACGAAGCTGGTGTAGTGAGGCTGAAAAAAATGAGACGGGGGGACGTGAGACTCTGACCCCGTCCCCCCGTCTCATTTTTTTTATTGCTAATATTTTAACAATCTTTCACGCCAAAACGGGCGGATTGCGAAAAATTTAACAAAGTTGTCCTTAAAAAGCCTTAAAAATGTGTAAAATTGTCAAATTGTATGCAAATTAGTACTTTTAATGTTTCGCCATTCCTTTTATAATGGTTGCATAAACTTGGAAAGTGTCAGCTCATATGGAAATTACAGAGCAAAAAACAAACTACATAAGGAGGGCGTTTCATGAGTAATACGGAAGATCAGTCCGGAAACGGCACGCAGATGGTTGCATTTGTTGCCTGTGCGGGGTGCGCTGCAGGCAAGGCAAGATTTGCAGGAAATGTATCAAGCTGCGAAGAGGCATTGGAAAAAGGTTTTGCCCGGGGCGAGTGCAAGGACGGCTGCGTTGGCGCAGGCTCTTGCATTAAAGTCTGCAAGCAGGGGGCAATGAGTATAGAGGATGGAAGGGTGGTCATAGACCGCGAAAAGTGCAACGGCTGCGGCGACTGTGCGGCAAAGGGCGTATGCCCGCAGAATCTTATCCGCATGATCCCGGCAGATGCAACAAATTTCATTCCTTGTTCAAATACGGATGATGATGAAGATTCGGTAAGAAAGACCTGCGGTTTTGGCTGCATAGCCTGCGGCGAATGCGAAAGGTCATGCCCCGAAGGCGCGGTATCCATCGTTAACAACCATGCGGTTATAGATTACGACAAGTGCGTGGGCTGCTCGACATGTACCGTAAGATGTAAAAAGAAGATAATAGTCGACACTCTTCACGACCTTACAAAGCTTAAGGATAAGGTGGCATTCGTTCGCTGCAGCGGCGGCAGCAAGGCCAAGGCAAAGTATGACGAGATGGGCATAACAGACTGCGTTGCAGCTGCAAAGCTTGACGCAAGGTCGATGAATCTTTGTACCACAGGCTGCTGCGGGCTTGGAAACTGCACGAAGGTCTGCCGTTACGGCGCTATCTCTGTTGTAAACGGAACGGCAGTCGTAGATCCCGACAAGTGCGTAGGCTGCAGGGACTGTACATTTGCATGCCCGAAAGGCCTTATCACCATCATTCCCTACAAAGGAACCAAGCTTGTGCCCTGCATGAGCACGGATGATTATGCCGACAAGGCGGCAGTATGCGACTCAGCCTGCATTGCCTGCGAAGACTGCGTAAGAAACTGCCCCAACGGCGCAATATACATGGAAGAAAAGCATGCCGTAATAGATACATGCCTGTGCGAAGACTGCAACATGTGTCAGTATGTCTGCAGAAGAAATATCATAAAACAGCAGCAGGTTCCGGAATACATCTATGCGCAGCATGAAGCAATGAAAGACGAAGAAGAAGGAGGGCGCGAATAATGAGAAAACTTAAGACAATGGACGGAAATACGGCTGCAGCTCACGTAGCATACGCGTTTTCCGAAGTATCGGCGATCTACCCCATAACCCCTTCTTCCCCCATGGCCGAAAGCATGGATGAATGGGAATCCACAGGCAGAAAGAATATTTTCGGCGAGCCCGTAAAGATAATAGAGATGGAATCCGAAGGCGGCCTCGCAGGGCCTTCTTCTGATGATCCCCAATATGTACAAGCTTGCGGGCGAGCAGACACCAACGGTGTTCCATGTCGCCGCGCGCGCCCTTGCATCCCACGCTCTTTCGATCTTCGGAGACCATTCGGATGTCATGAGCTGCCGTCAGACAGGCTTTGCGATGCTCTGTTCCAACAATGTGCAGCAGGTGATGGATCTTGCGGCGGTAGCACATCTGTCCACCATAGACGGCCGTCTCCCCATGATGCATTTCTTTGACGGCTTCCGTACCTCGCACGAATATCAGAAAATAAGGATCTGGGACTACGAAGAATTAAAGGAGATGGTAAACTGGGATGCCGTAAAGGCTTTCAGGCAGAATGCTCTTAATCCCAATCACCCGCACCTTCTCGGAAGCGCCGAGCAGCCGGAGACCTTCTTCCAGCACCGCGAGGCTTCAAACCCCGCATACAACGCTACTCCCGATATAGTCGCAAAATATATGGATATGGTCAATGCCCGCATAGGCACGGACTATAAGCCTTTCAATTACTACGGCGCTCCCGATGCAACGGAAGTGCTCGTTGCCATGGGCTCTGTCTGCGATGCGGCAGAAGAGGTGATAGATTACCTTAACGCTAAAGGAAAGAAGGTCGGCATAATAGAGGTACACCTTTACAGACCTTTCTCTGTAAAATATCTCACCGCCGTTATCCCGGATTCCGTACAAAAGATAGCTGTCCTTGACCGCACCAAAGAGCCCGGAAGCATAGGCGAGCCCTTATTCCTTGATATCTGCTCAGCACTCCGCGGCACAAAGTGGGAAAACTGCCTCATAGTCGGCGGCCGCTACGGCCTCGGTTCAAAGGATGTTCAGCCGGGAGATATCCTGGCCGCATACGAAAACCTTTGGAGCGATTCTCCAAAGAGAGAGTTTACTCTTTCAATAAATGATGATGTGACCCATCTTTCGCTTCCCGTAACGGAAAATCCCGACGTTGCGCCTGCAGGCACAAGCTCATGCAAGTTCTGGGGCCTCGGCGCGGACGGTACGGTCGGCGCAAACAAGAACTCCGTAAAGATCATAGGCGACCACACCGACAAATATGTTCAGGCATATTTCCAGTATGATTCAAAGAAATCGGGCGGCGTTACCATATCGCACCTTCGCTTCGGTGACCATCCGATCAAGTCTTCATACTACGTAAAGCAGGCCGATTTCGTTGCCTGCCACAACAGCGCATATCTCACAAAGTATGACATGGTAGAGGATGTTAAACCCGGCGGATATTTCCTGCTTAACTGCGTATGGTCCGATACCGAACTCGAAGAGCATCTTCCCGGCAAGGTAAAGAGATATATCGCGAATAATGATATCAAATTCTACACCTGCGATGCTGTTGATCTGGCCAAGAAGGTCGGTCTTGGCGCAAGGCGTACAAACTCCGTTCTGCAGGCCGCATTCTTCAAGCTTGCCGATATCATTCCCATAGATGATGCGGTCGGCTACATGAAGGATGCCATCATCCATACCTATGCCAAAAAAGGACAGAACATTGTGGATATGAACTGTGCAGCAGTCGATGCCGGCGTTCAGAGCGTCCACAAGGTAGTTGTCCCCGAACATTGGAAGACAGCTGCAGACGATCCCGCGCCCGCAAAGCTTGTGGGCAGGGATGAATTCCACACAAATTACCTTAATGATATTCTGGTTCCCACGAATTCGCTTGCCGGCGACAACTGCCCGGTATCGGTATTTGTTGAGACCGCAAACGGCATGCTGCCTTCGGGCACGGCCGCATATGAAAAGCGCGGTATCGCGGCAGATCTTCCCCATTGGTGCTCCGGAAACTGTATGGAATGCAATATGTGCGCCCTTGTCTGCCCTCACGGCGTAATTCGTCCTTTCGTGCTTACTGCCGAAGAGGCAAAGGATTACCCGGACGCAAAGCCCATGAAGGGGATGAAGGACAAGTATTTCGTTTTGGGCTTTTCCGCAAAAGACTGTACGGGATGCGGTTCCTGCGCGCAGGTCTGCCCTGCAAGAAAGAAAGCCATCGAAATGGCCGCAACGGACACCGATTTCATGGAAAAAGAGCAGGCTAAGTTTGACAGACTCTTTGCCACCGTACACAACGAAGACAGGAACGTTCCTTTTGACAAAACTACAGTAAAGGGCTCGCAGTTCGTTCAGCCCCTTATGGAATTTTCGGGCGCATGCCCCGGCTGCGGCGAATCGCCTTACGCAAAGCTTGTTACACAGCTATTCGGTGACCGCATGTTTGTTGCAAACGCAACGGGCTGTAGCATGATCTGGGGATGCTCCGCACCCTCAACGCCTTACACCGTAAACAAAGAGGGCAAAGGCCCCGCATGGGCAAACTCCCTCTTTGAAGACAACGCCGAATTCGGCTACGGCATGGCAACATCCGTAAATGCCAGAAGAGGAGGCCTTAAGACCGCGGTAGAGCAGCTTAAAGGAATAACGGGTGGCGCTGCAGAAAACTGGCTTGACTGCATGAACGACGGCGAAAAGTCAAGGACGGCGGGCGAGGCACTTCTTGCAAAGTGCAGGGAAATTGGAGATGCTAACGCATCTGCAAGATATGTTATAGACAACGCAGACCTTCTCACCAAGCCTTCAATGTGGATATTCGGCGGCGACGGCTGGGCGTACGACATCGGCTACGGCGGCCTCGACCACGTGCTTGCATCGGGCGAAAACGTAAACGTGCTTGTCTTTGATACAGAGGTCTATTCAAACACCGGCGGCCAGTCATCAAAGGCTACGCCCATAGGCGCTGTGGCAAAATTCGCCGCATCCGGAAAGCGCGTTAAAAAGAAGGATCTTGCGCAGATCGCCATGGCATACGGCTACATCTATGTCGCCCAGGTCGCAATGGGTGCAAACCCCGAACAGACCCTCCGCGCATTCAGAGAGGCAGAGCAGTACGACGGCCCTTCTCTCATCATCGCATATGCACCCTGCATCAACCATGGTGTAAAGGCAGGCATGAACAAGTCCATGCTCGAGATGAGAAATGCCGTTCGCGCAGGCTACTGGAATCTTTTAAGATACAATCCCGACCTTGCGGAAAAGGGCGAGAACCCGCTTATCATCGACCGCGGAAAGCCTACGGAAGATTTCAGAAGCTTCCTTATGGGCGAGGTGCGTTACAACTCATTAAAGCTCAAGTTCCCGGAGGTTGCCGAAAAGCTGTTTGAAAAGGCCGAAGAGACGGCGTTAGACCGCTACGACGCTTTGGTGGAACGCGCAAAAGGATAAAGGAGGATACTGCAGATGTTAAACATGTCAAATAACAAAACAAAAATGCCCGAGCAGGATCCTCAGATACGCGTACATAATTTTGACGAATCCGCTACAGGCTATACCGAGCAGATGGCCATCCGCGAGGCCATGAGATGCTTAAAGTGCCGCAAGCACCCCTGCATGACTGCGGGGTGCCCGGTACATAATCACATTCCGGAATTTATTGAAAAGATCACAGAGGGCGACTTTGAAGGCGCATATCAGGTGCTTTCCCTCACCACGGGTCTTCCCGCTGTGTGCGGCCGTGTCTGCCCCCAGTACCTTCAGTGCGAAGGCAACTGCGTTCGTGCAAAGAAAGGTCAGGCCGTCGCAATAGGCGCTCTTGAGCGCTTTGTCGCAGATTATCACAGGCAGCACGCAGGTTCTGATGCCGCATCCGCTCCCGAAAAGAACGGCAAAAAGGTTGCGGTCATCGGCTCCGGCCCCGCAGGCATTGCATGCGCCGGCGACCTTGCAGCAGGAGGCTTTGAAGTCACGATATTTGAAAAGGAAGAGATCTTAGGCGGCGTACTGGCATATGGAATCCCTTCCTTCCGCCTTCCGAAGGAAATACTTGCTTCCGAAATAGAAGGCCTTAAAAACAAGGGTGTTAAGTTTGAAACAGGTAAAGAAGTGGGAAAGGATATCTCGCTTGAAGAACTTAAGAGCAAGGAAGGCTTTGACGCGGTGTTTGTCTGCAACGGCGCCGGAAAAGCCATGGCACTTGGCGTGCCGGGCTCAGACCTTGAAGGCGTAGTCAGCGCACTTGATGTGCTTGCCGATGTAAATGTTTCCGGCAAGCTTCCCGAATATAAGCAGATAGCCATCGTCGGCGGCGGAAACGTTGCCATGGATGCATGCCGCGCTGCGGTCCGCTTCCCGAACGCCGAAAAGGTTTACGTCGTATACCGCCGCTCGCAGGCCGAAATGCCCGCAGACCCCGCAGAGGTATCTGAAGCAGTAGCAGAGGGCGTTGAATTCATGTATCTTACCGCGCCGCTTGAAGTAGTGGGCGAAGCAGGCAAAGTCACCGGCCTTAAGTGCATCAAAAACTCGCTTTCAGACCCCGACGAATCCGGCCGCAGACGCCCCGTTGCGATTCCCGGTTCGGAATTTGTCCTTCCCGTCGACTGCGTCATAGAGGCCATCGGCAGCGGAAGCGACAATGCAGCCCTCGGCGGCATCACACTCTCCGATAAAAAAGGTCTTATCGTTGTAAACGAAGACCTTTCAACCTCCATGGATGGCGTCTTTGCCGGCGGTGACACCGTCACCGGCCCAAAGACCGTCATCGCCGCCATGGGCGCCGGCAAAAAAGCCGCCGCATCCATCGCATCTTACCTGATTGGGTAAGGTATCAGATTATTTGTAGGGGCTGTTTTTACAGCCCCTTTGTTCGTTTTTTGCTTTAACAATATGCTGGAAAAAAACGGCAAAATCTGCTATGATTAATGTTGGCTAAAAATTGATATATTCAAGAAAAGGCACGGTAAAAATCATGAGCGAACTCTCTTTAAAAAGAATAAACGGAAGATATTTTATCTATATGGAAGGGCAGCTGATCCACATAACAGATGAAGAAGCGTCCGTCATCATGGCGGATCACAGCCGCGTATACGACATCGTGGTCACAAAAAAACGCAAGTTCCACTTCAATACCGCCGAAGACCGCCCCGACAATCTTTACCGCAGCCT
>CADAQV010000123.1 GCA_902790095.1 uncultured Lachnospiraceae bacterium
ACAAAGCCTTCAATGCTTGCTCACCTTCTTAAGTATGATACAGCTCAGAAGGGCTACTGCGGTATCATCGGAGAGAATCTTCACACTGTTTCTGCTGATGACGAGGCTAACACCATCACAGTTGACGGAAAGACACTTAAGATCTATGCAGAGCCTAAGGCAGAGAACCTTCCTTGGGGAGAGATCGGTGTTGATGTCGTTCTCGAGTGCACAGGCTTCTACTGCTCAAAGGAAAAGTCAATGGCTCACATCAATGCAGGTGCTAAGAAAGTAGTTATCTCTGCTACCGCAGGAAACGACCTCAAGACTATCGTATATTCAGTAAACGAGAAGACACTTACAAAGGATGATCAGGTTATCTCTGCTGCATCATGTACAACAAACTGCCTTGCTCCTATGGCTAAGGCTCTTAATGACTATGCTCCCATCCAGAGCGGTATCATGAGCACTATCCACGCTTACACAGGCGATCAGATGATCCTTGACGGTCCTCACAGAAAGGGTGACCTCAGAAGAGCACGTGCAGGCGCTGCTAACATCGTTCCCAACTCTACAGGTGCTGCAAAGGCTATCGGCCTTGTTATCCCTGAACTCAACGGAAAGCTCATCGGTTCTGCACAGAGAGTCCCTGTTCCCACAGGTTCTACAACTATCCTTACAGCTGTTGTTAAGGGCGCAGACGTTACAAAGGAAGGCATCAATGCTGCTATGAAGGCTGCTGCTTCAGAGAGCTTTGGATACAACGAGGATCAGATCGTTTCTTCAGACGTTATCGGTATGAGATTCGGTTCACTCTTTGATGCTACACAGACAATGGTAAGCAAGATCGGCGACGACCTTTATCAGGTACAGGTTGTTTCTTGGTATGACAACGAGAACAGCTACACAAGCCAGATGGTTCGTACTATCAAGTATTTCGCTGAGTTAGCTTAATCTACAAGATCAGGACAAGAAAACTTAGGGTCCGGTCCGCAGGACCGGCCCCTTTTTTAAACAAAGATCATATTATAAAGGAGGCCGGACATGGCTAGTTTAAACAAGAAGTCAGTAGATGACATCAACGTAAAGGGCAGAAGAGTCCTTGTTCGTTGCGATTTCAACGTTCCTCTCAAAGAGGGAAAGATCACAGATGAGACACGTATCGTGGCTGCTCTTCCCACCATCAAGAAACTTATTAACGACGGCGGCAAGGTTATCCTTTGCTCTCACCTCGGAAAAGTAAAGAACGGACCCAACGAAGGCGAGTCACTTGCTCCCGTTGCGGATAGACTCTCTGAAAAGCTCGGTAAGAAAGTAACATTCGTACCAGATTACAACGTTACAGGTGAAGCAGCAACAAAGGCTGTTGAAGCTATGAAGGAAGGAGACGTAGTTCTTCTTCAGAATACACGTTTCCGCGGCGCAGAAGAGACAAAGAACGGCGAAGCATTCTCAAAAGAGCTTGCAGACCTTGCAGATGATTATGTATGCGACGCATTCGGTTCTTCACACAGAGCGCATGCTTCAGTTGCAGGCGTTACAAAGTTCATCACAGAAAAGGGCGGCTCAAACGTAGTCGGATACCTTATGCAGAAAGAGATCGATTTCCTCGGAAATGCGGTTGAAAATCCAGTTCGTCCTTTCGTAGCAATACTCGGCGGCGCTAAGGTAGCAGATAAGCTCAACGTTATCAACAACCTTCTTGAGAAGTGCGATACCCTTATCATCGGCGGCGGTATGGCATATACCTTCCTCAAGGCAAAGGGATATGAGATCGGAAAGTCAATGCTTGATGAGAGCAAGATCGATTACTGCAAGGAAATGATGGAAAAGGCTGAAAAGCTCGGAAAGAAGCTCCTTCTTCCCATCGACGCAGTTACAATAGCAGATTTCCCGAACCCCATCGACGCACCTGTAGATACAGTTGTTTATGATTCGGACAAAATGCCTGCAGACCGCGAAGGCTGTGATATCGGACCTAAGTCTCAGAAGCTCTTCGCAGATGCCGTTGCATCAGCAAAGACAGTTGTTTGGAACGGACCTATGGGCGTATTTGAGAATCCTACTCTTGCAGCAGGTACTCTTGCAGTTGCCAAGGCTCTTGCAGATGCAGACGCTACGACCATCATCGGCGGCGGAGATTCCGCAGCAGCTGTTAACCAGATGGGTTACGGCGACAAGATGAGCCACATCTCAACAGGCGGCGGCGCTTCCCTTGAATTCCTTGAGGGCAAGGAACTTCCCGGCGTTGTTGCAGCTGATGACAAGTAAGATATAAAATTTAAGGAGACATAAGACATGTCAAGAAAAAAGATAATAGCAGGCAACTGGAAAATGAACATGACGCCTTCGCAGGCAGTTAAGCTCATCGAAGAGCTTAAGCCCCTTGTCGTAAACGACGAGGTAGATGTCGTATTCTGCGTTCCCGCTATAGATATCATTCCCGCAGTTAAGGCTGCAGAAGGTTCAAACATTAATATCGGTGCAGAGAACATGTACTTTGAAGAGAAGGGTGCATATACAGGCGAGATCGCTCCCGATATGCTCACCGATGCAGGCGTAAAGTATGTTATCATCGGACACTCTGAGAGAAGAGAGTACTTTGCAGAGACAGACGAGACCGTAAACAAGAAGGTCATCAAGGCTTTCGAGCACGGCATCACACCCATCATCTGCTGCGGTGAATCTCTCACACAGAGAAAGCAGGGCATCTATATCGACTGGATCCGTATGCAGATCAAGATCGCATTCCAGAACGTTTCGGCAGATAACGCAGCTAAGGCAGTTATCGCTTACGAGCCCATCTGGGCTATAGGAACAGGCGAGACAGCGACATCAGATCAGGCTGAAGAAGTATGCGCAGCTATCCGTGCATGCATCGCAGAGATCTATGATACGGCTACAGCAGCTTCCATCCGTATCCAGTACGGCGGTTCCGTAAATGCAGGAAATGCAGCCGAGCTTTTCTCAAAGCCCGACATCGACGGAGGACTTGTGGGGGGCGCTTCCCTTAAGCCCGACTTCGGAAAGATCGTTAATTACAAATAGTCAAAAATATTGGCATGATCCTTTTTAAGGGTCATGCCATATACTTGTTTAAACAGAAATGGAGATTTAAAAAATGCTGGCAAAAAGACCAACAGTACTTATGATACTTGACGGCTACGGCCTTGCTGCACCTTGCAAGGGCAATGCGATCTTCAGGGCAAAGACCCCTGTAATGGACAAACTCATGAACGAATATCCTTTTGTAAAGGGATATGCGAGCGGCCTTTCGGTAGGACTCCCCGACGGACAGATGGGAAATTCCGAGGTCGGACATATGAACATGGGTGCAGGCCGTATAGTATATCAGGACCTTACACGTATAACAAAAGCCATAAAAGATGGCGATTTCTTTGAAAACGAAGAGCTTGTTGCAGCCGTAGAGCATGTAAAAAAGAACGGATCAGCCCTTCACATGTTCGGACTTTTATCAGACGGCGGCGTACACAGCCATAATACTCATTTATATGCACTACTTGAACTTGCAAAGAGAAACGGCCTTGAAAAGGTATATGTTCACGGCTTCATGGACGGACGTGACACACCTCCCACAGGCGGAGAGGGCTACGTTGCAGAACTTCAAAAGAAGATGGCCGAAATAGGAACAGGAAAGATAGCAACTCTTTCCGGCCGTTACTATGCAATGGACAGAGACAATAACTATTCCCGTACATTAAAGGCTTACGAGGCTCTTACACTTGGCAAGGGAAAGACTGCCGAGGATGCTCACGCTGCAATGCTTGCTTCTTATGAAGCAGGTATCACGGATGAATTCGTAGAGCCCACGGTTATCACCGAAAACGGCGAGCCCGTAGGAAAGATATCCGACGGAGATGCCGTAATATTCTTCAATTTCCGTCCCGACCGTGCAAGACAGATCACAAGAGCTTTCTGCGACGACGCTTTCACAGGCTTTGAGAGAACAAGGCTTAAGGATCTTCTCTATGTCTGCTTTAAGGATTACGATGAGACTATCCCGAACAAGGTAGTTGCATTCAAAAAAGAAGAGCTTACAAATACTTTCGGCGAGTACCTTGCAAAGCTTGGCATGAAGCAGGCAAGAATAGCCGAGACCGAAAAATATGCTCATGTAACATTCTTCTTTAACGGCGGTGTGGAAGAGCCCAACGAAGGCGAAGACAGAATTCTTGTTAATTCGCCCAAGGTCGCAACCTACGACCTTCTGCCTCAGATGAGCGCATATCAGGTATGCAAAAAGCTTACCGATGCCATCGAATCCGAAAAATATGATGTTATAATCATCAATTTTGCAAACCCGGATATGGTAGGCCACACAGGCGTCATCCCTTCGGTAATAAAAGCCATAGAAGTGGTTGACGAGTGCGTAGGAAAGGTAGTCGATACAATAAAGGCAGTTAACGGACAGCTCTTTATCTGCGCAGACCACGGAAATGCCGACAAGCTTATAGATGAAGAAACGGGAGAGCCTTTCACAGCTCATACAACAAATCCTGTACCATTCATCCTTGTCAACGCAGACCCCGCATACGGCCTCAGAGAGGGCGGAGTTCTGGCAGATATCGTGCCGACGCTTTTAGAGCTTATGGAGCTTGAACAGCCCGCTGAAATGACGGGAAAGAGCCTTCTTGTTAAAAAAGGATAAGCATTTCGGGCCGCCCTCAGGGCGGCCTTTTTTGCCATAGTATACAAAAAAATCATATTTGTTCTTGACAATATGCACAAAAGTGTATAGAATGAGTAATGTTGTAGTTTATACTTTGAAAATTTAATAAGGAGGTACTCGAAATGGACTGGTTATATGTAGTATTTGCATTAGCCGGGATCATGGTCGGGGCCGCTGTTGCATTTTTCATTTTTAACTACCGAAAAAAGGTTGATGAAGCCAAGGTCGGTAATGCCGAAGAAAGATGCAAGGAAATTCTTGAAGAAGGTAAAAAAGACGCTGAAAACCTAAAACGTGAAGCTCTGCTCGCCGCAAAGGAAGAGAATGCAAAAAAGCAGGCAGAGGTGGACAGGGAGATCAAGGAACGCAG
>CADAQV010000124.1:0-5894 GCA_902790095.1 uncultured Lachnospiraceae bacterium
ACAGGATACACTCCGCCTGCAAGGGAGAATTCAACATGCTCTTTTATTACAGGTACATCGGTCTCGCTTTCAGCCTGAGTTTCAGGGGCGGCCGGTTTTGACTCGGAATTTGTCTCCTTTTCCGATTCGGGAGCTATGGACTCGGTTTCTGAGCTTTCTTTTTCCGGTTTTGAAGCCTCATTTGATTCCTGCACCGGCGATGTATCGGTTTTGGTCTCCTTGCTTTCGGATGATGCACATCCGAGTAGCGTAAGCGACATTGCAAATAATAACAGTTTCCTTCTCATGTGTTCCCCCTTACGTATGCCGCATTTAAGGCAATAATGTTATGTTTAAACATGGTTATGATAACATATTATTATCTTCTTTTACATAGCAAAACTTGCAAAAAAGAATTTATAAGTGGATTTTTATGCAAAAAGACGGGTATTGCTTTTTGCTTTTTTGTATGGTAAGATGCAAAAGGATATGATTCATCCTTCTTTAGTCTTAATTTCTTTTTTTCGGGAGTATCAAATTATGCAAGAACACATCCACGTTTTTTCGGAAATAACAAGAATAGATATTGACGAAAAAAACATCATTGAATATGTGCGCATCTGTAAAATATGCGGTTTTAAAGAGACGGTGGCATACGGAAAAAGAGGGAATGTCCTGCCGCCGGGTGGAGCTTTGCCCGATCCGCCGCCTGCCCTGCCGCCAAAGACGTATGATAAAGACGAGGGCAAACGAAAAAAACGCCTTATAATTACGGCAATTTCAGTGACTGTTTCACTTTCTGTTTTGATCATTTATCTTCTTTTTGTTCTTTGGAGCTTAGACAGACCCCAAACCGTTTTTACAAATGAATCTTTCGTATTCGAAACGGCACCTGCTGCTGACGATCGTTTTGAGACAGCCTTATTTACGAGTGAAGCAGAGGATGTTTCTAAAGAAATATCTCCACGCACAGAGACGGAAACCGAGGCGGAAACAGAAAAGGAAACTGATAAAGCAGAATCTATAGCTGATCCGGCAGAACCTGTAACATATCCTTTGACTGAAAAACAGGCAGAACCTGTAACTGAGCCTTTAACTGAAAAACAGGCAGAACCTGTAACTAAGCCTGTGGCTGAATTCGGGCCGGAACCTGTAACTGAACATGAACCGGAATCTGCAGCCGAAAGTACTATGCCTCCCTGCAGGGAAAGTCCCGCTACTCCTTCATCCGCCATGCAGGAGACCTCACCCACTGTTATTGATCTTCCTCTTGCCGGTATGATCTATACAGGAGAGGAAATATACGGTTTTATGGGGCAGGAAATTGTATTGACTATAATAGTTGACCCCGGCAGGACCTATCGCTTTGAAGGCAATAAAAAACCCGAAGAAGGCCTGTGGCCCGCTTCGGATTCGTATATCTGTGAAATTGATGAAACCGACGGTTCATACCGCTTTATTCGGTTCTGAGAGCCTCTACAGGGTCTTTCTTTGCCGCAATGTGTGAAGGGAACATACCTGCTATAAACGTTAAGAATATGCTTATTCCGACAAGCGCTATTCCCCCTACCCAAGGAAGCTTTGACAGACCGCTTACATCCGTAAGGGATTTTATTATGATGTTTATCGGAATGTTTAACAACAGCGTTATTATGATTCCAAGGGCGCCTGCTATAAAACCGATGGTTATGGCCTCGGCATTGAATACGTGCGAGATATCTTTCTTTGAAGCTCCGATCGCACGTAGGATACCGATCTCCTTTGTTCTTTCGAGAACAGAGATATAGGTGATGATACCTATCATTATAGATGATACCACAAGCGATATGGATACGAATGCTATCAGAACGTATGATATGATATTGATGATGTCGCTTATCGAGCTCATCATGATTCCGACATAGTCTGTGTAGCTTATGACGTTTTCGGGCTTGCCTTCCTCTTCCATCCTCTTTGAATAGTTTTCAATGAGCTCTGCCATCTTATCCTTTGATTCAAACGAATTGGCGTACAGATAGATCGCATCGGGAGAATCAAGTGAAGGAACACCTATCTTTTTAAGATTGTCTGCATATGTGCTGTCAGAATATTCTGCAGGCATATATTTGTCATAATATGCCGAAAGGACATCCTCTGTAAGAGTATCGAGAAGCGCATCAAAATACCTTGCGCCGTCCGCATCCGAAAGATCTCCGTTGGCTGCGTCGACCTTTTCCTGATACTGCTTCATTGCAAGACCCATGATCATATTGTCAACGGCCTGCTGTACTTCTTCTTCGGACATCGAAGCCATATACTGCTGCAAGATCGTCATATCGATCTCCGTACCGTATGACGCCTGCAGCGCCTGGCGGAGAAGTTCCATCTGCTCTTCCTGAGTGGAATACTTTTCTTTTATTTCCGCTACTATCTTTTGCAGATCTTCTTCTGTGGGCTGAGCGGCAAGCTTTTTGTACATCTTGGCTTTTTCTTCGTTGCTAAGATTCCTGAAGTAGCCGATCATCTTCTCTGCTTTTTCTGTTACAGTCTGTTTTGAATTTTCCTCTGTCTTAAAGGGCAGACCTGTAAGTACGTCAGTCTTGGGATCGGCCTTCTGAGCCTTTACGATGTCAGTCTTGTTGATCTCTTCAATAACATAACGTGTAAGCGCTGCCGTATAGCCTATACCGCCCGAATTGCCGGCGCTGCTTATGGATGCCGCATCGGGATTGGGTTTTACGATACCTACTATCTTAAGCTGAAGGCCGTCCCGGATGAGTCCTTTCATGTAGTCTTCATCATCGGAGCGGTTTACGTAGTGCCCCTCTTCCTCGTCATAATCATAGTAAAGAGTGGGAATGACGAGCCTGTATTTAAGCTTGAAAATATCGTCAAACGAGATCTCTATGGATTCCTGTTCGAAGGTCTCTTTCTTCATGAGCTTGGCCATGATATCCTTAAGACCCGATTTGTCACGAAGTCCGAGTGAATATAATACAAGGTCGCTTACTTCGTTGTTTTTGTTGATGATCAGGATGACTTCATCCTTGTCTTTGGGCCAGCTTCCCGAAAGAAGCGTGTACTGCTCTTCGAGCATCTTCTGGTTTTCGATGAGCTCCGTCCACGAATCATACGAATAGGCCGAAGTTCCCATCATCGAACGCATTGTGTCAAACGATCCGTTGTTATAGCCCATAAAGCTCATCATTTCGGCCATGACCATGTTGGGGTTGACCTGATTTACGCCTTTTTCGGTATTGTCTTCAAATATGTTCATAGAGACATTGTAAACATACTGAATATCGCTTGTAAGAGCCGCTATCTCGTTTCCTTCGGTCTCGAGCTCTTTCTTTAAAGCAGAAAGGTTATTGGTCTTTACTTCGCTTAAAAATGCGTTTACAAGCTCGTACATGAGATCGTTTGAATAAACCTTATCGGCTTCATGCACTTTTTGTTCATCTTTTCGCTTTCCTGCTAAGGATTCCACAAGGGATGTCGTGTCGACATTCTGAGACTGGATCATAATGGGATAGCTTGAAAGCGTATCCTCCTGCACTTTGTCGATATAATTCTGTATACCGTTTGAAAGCGAAAGGATAAGCGCGATTCCTATGATACCGATACTTCCGGCAAATGCCGTAAGTAAGGTCCTTCCCTTTTTGGTAAGGAGGTTGTTAAGACTGAGCGAGAGAGCCGTAAGGAAAGACATCGAAGGCTTTTTGGTCTTTGAAGTGTCTTGCGGCTTCTCCTCTTCTCCTTTTATCGGGTTTGAATCATCTATGATCTTACCGTCAGAAAGACGGATGATCCTTGTCGAATAATCCCTTGCAAGCTCGGGGTTATGCGTTACCATGATGACGAGCTTGTCTTTGGCTATCTCTTTTAACAGCTCCATTATCTGAACGCTTGTTGCTGTATCAAGAGCGCCTGTGGGCTCGTCTGCCAGAAGAATATCGGGGTTGTTTACAAGAGCACGGGCTATCGCAACTCTTTGCATCTGACCGCCCGAAAGCTGATTTGGCTTTTTTGTGAGCTGATCTCCGAGGCCTACCTTTTCAAGAGCTTCCTTTGCTCTTTTTCTTCTTTCGGATTTTGATACGCCCGAAAGAGTAAGCGCAAGCTCTACGTTTGAAATTACGGTCTGGTGAGGAATAAGATTATAGCTTTGGAACACGAAACCTATGGAGTGGTTTCTGTATGCGTCCCAGTCCCTGTCCTTAAAGGTCTTTGTTGATTTTCCGTTTATAATAAGATCGCCGGAGGTATAATGATCGAGACCTCCGATGATATTTAGGAGCGTTGTTTTTCCGCATCCTGAATGGCCGAGAATGGAAACAAATTCATTCTCCCTGAAATCGATAGATACATCCTGAAGGGCGTGAACCACTGTGTCAGCCATCTTGTAGTCTTTAATAATGTTTTTTAACTGAAGCATGTCTGGCCTTTCTGTTTATCTTTGCGCTGCGCGCATAAAATGTGATTATTCAGCAGAACAAAAGAGAGGTTTTTTAAACCTCTCTTGATAGTTTATCAATTCTTTGAGTCACTTAAGATTATGAGTAGTCTCATGAAGATATTGATTATATCCAAATAGAGATCGATGGCAACATCTATGGCAGAACGAATGGTGCGAGGTCTGTGTGCCGCTCTTGACATATCAAAACCAATATAAAGTGCAAAGATGACAAGGAACACATATTCAAGAATTATTACATTCTGTCTGAAGAAAAGCATCAGAATAACATCTGCAATGATCGCTACACCAAGAGAAACCAAAAGCGCGGGGCCGATCTTTTCAAATGCGCTTGAAAATACAAATCCGGCAACCATCATAAGAGCTGAAATAAGTACTGTTCCGATGAGAGCCGATGTGATGACCGTTGAAGTATAACTCGGAAGTATTGCCGCAAGTACAAGACCAAGCGGAACGCAGATCAGGTTATAGCCTATAAATGCACCGACAAATGACTTTGCCTTCATCTGAACGATAATACCTACGATCGCGCTGATGATATATACAACGCAAACGACACCAATATTAAGAGAACCGGGTTTTGCAAAGAGCTTTACAAGCAGGAAGTTTATTCCAAGTCCCCAAAGAAGAAACGCACCTATTGCCGCATAATACTTTCTGTCATCAAGCTCCATACTGTTGAGCTCTGCAGTATTTCTGAAGGCCTGGTTCTTTTCGCTTCTTGCGCCGAACAATCCGCCTTTTCTGAATGTGGCAGTGCCGCTTATCATTTTGCTGGCCTGCCGTGCCTGAGTCTGCTGTGCTATTTGAGGGTCATAATAGCTGTTGGAATTGTTATTGCTTGAAATGTTATTGCTTGAATTGTTTCCGTCATAAAGATTGAAATCACTCATTATAATTCCTCCTTTTCATGAATTACGGGTATTATAAATGAAAACGACATTTTTTAAAATACCCTAATAATTACGATTTTATTAATATTTAGGAAAACCTTCCTTTTTCCTGAGCTGCTGAGAAATAAGTTCCTTTACACCTATGGAAGCTACAAACTGTTTCCAAGAGTAAATGTTTTGAATATTGTCTGCCGGACTTAAAGCAAACTTTCCGTATCTGCCGTTTTCGCAGATAAGAGTATCATTGGTAAAAAGGTAATAACCTTTGGGAATAACAAAGCCCGATCTGAAATCTCCGCTGTTCCATTTTTCATCCATAAGCTCGAAATAATTGCCCGTGAAGATATTTCCCGTAATATCTATGTCGGCGCTGATGATGCTTTCGGGATCATTTTTGTAATCGATGGAATAGATATAGAGCTTTCCGCCTATTATTCCTGTGCCGGGATCTTCTATCTTCAGCTGATAATAACTAATGACGCTTTCTGACACATCATATCCACTCCAGCATCCGGATATATTAAAGTTTACATCATCTATGGTTTCGCTCCATGAAGATACCGAAAGGT
>CADAQV010000124.1:5926-8713 GCA_902790095.1 uncultured Lachnospiraceae bacterium
GAATTTTGCATAACCGCTCAGGTTGAATACCGTCTTTCTGATAAGCAGCTTTATTTTAAAGTAGACTGTCTGAACAGCGCCGTTTTCGGCAATCTTTCTGTTGGTGATAGAGAGTTCTTCGACCATGTCCTCTTCTATCTGCATATCATTCACCTGGTTGAAAGAGAATTTATGGTCTTTGATAAGGTATTCTTTTAAGAGATCTTCATTTACATTCCATGCTTCGGAAAGCATACCTGTAGATATTGATTCGGTTTCTACGGCAGAACCGTAAAGGTACCATCCGGAGCTGAAATGGAATTCAAGCGAAACATTTCCGCAAATATACATATACTTTCCTTCTCCGCGGAAGAAAAGCCTTATTTTCTCGGTGTTTTCGGTGCTGTCAAGTGAATCTTCATATATCTCATATGTGAGTTTGTCAAGCTCTCCTATACGCCATACGCTGTCCTCTTCCTCACGGAAGAAGTTGACGCTTTTAAGGCTCTCTTTAATAAGATCGTCCGTTACGCCGCCCTGAACCTCTACTCCCGCAAGGGAAAGAGTTGCGGTAGATAAAACAAACTTGTTTTCTTCATCAAGAAGATATTCGCAGAATATGGATAAGATCTCATGAACGTGATCGGCATTAAGTATGGCTTTTATGTTCGCCCTCATATAGCCGGATTCGGCGTCCGAATCTTCCTTTTCTATATTTGCCTCAATAAGACGCTTGTTTTCAAAAAGCATGTTTGAGTATCCGGAATAGTACTTGCGATCCTCAAGGTCTGAAGTGATTCGTTTGATGTCAGGTTTGTCGGCTTCCGATCTCCATTTATCCCTGGATTCGGGTTCTATGGAATCCAGTTTCCATCCGCCCCTTGAGTATGAATAATTCATAACATAATATCTGTTATAAGTGATGTCTCCGTAAACATAGGAAACATCTGCCCTGTATGTCCCGGATGTGTCGGTTGACGAAAGATCTTCATATGAGCTTTTGGTCACTGTTATGTTTTCTGATACTTCCTTTTTTATATATGAAGTCATATCCTCTGTCCTGTCTGAGACCGGTACGGGACCCGAAGGGATAGAGGCACACCCGATAAGTGCAAGGATGCAAAAAAGCATCATTATTGCAAGGGCGGAAAAAGCTTTTATATTCAATTTTTTCATGGCTTCTTCCACCCCCTTTTTCGATGTTTTTTTATATCACTCAGAACAAATAAGTTAGAACCTTATGCTTGCGACAGCCTCTATTTCACACAAAACATTCTTGGGAAGTGTCTTTACGGCAACGCAGCTTCTTGCGGGCTTACTTGTAAAGAATTTAGCATATACGGCGTTAAACTGTGCGAAATCACTCATGTCCGCAAGAAAACAGGTCGTTTTGATAACGTCGTCGGCCGTTGCCCCGGCTTCTTCAAGTATCCTTAGAACATTCTTGCATGACTGCTCAGCCTGAACATCGATCCTTCCTTCAACTATGTTTCCTGTTGCAGGGTCGATCGGGATCTGGCCGGAGGTGAATACAAGCTTTTCTCCGATTGTTACAAAGCCCTGAGAATAAGGGCCGATTGCTGCAGGTGCTGCAGAAGTTGCGATCTTTTCTTTCATGACTATTCTCCTTTGGTAAACTTTTTCCAAACTATAATTATAAACTACGCCAAACTTAGTTGTCAATTGACTTTTCCCAGCCAAGCGATAATTTTACAGCTCTGTGCCAGCCTTTTATAAGTTTTTCTTTTTCAGCCTCATCCATTGAGGGCTCAAATACTCTTTCAGGCTTTTGTGAATTGTTAAGTTCGTCCATGGACTTCCAGAATCCGCACGCAAGGCCTGCCAAAAATGCGGCGCCCATGGCGGTCGTTTCAACGCATTCGGGTCTTATTACCTTTGCCCCAAGAAGGTCTGACTGAAACTGCAAAAGAAAATCATTTGCGCTTGCGCCTCCATCGACCTTAAGACTTGTCAGCTTTTTGCCAAGGTCCTGTTCCATCGCGGTGAGCACATCCAAAGTCTGGTATGCTATTGATTCGAGTGTGACTCTCACAAGATGATCGGCTCCAAAGCCTCTTGTTATGCCTACTACAAGACCTCTTGCATCGGGATCCCAGTATGGAGCACCCAGTCCTGTGAATGCCGGCACAAGGTAGGCACCCAAATTGCTTCCCGCATTTATTGCGGCGTCTGATGTCTTATGAGCCGAATCAATGACCTTCATCTCGTCTCTAAGCCATTTTACGGCTGCTCCTGCCGTAAATACACTTCCCTCAAGCGCATACCGGACTTTTCCGTTTATTCCTATTGCAACTGTGGTTAAAAGGTCGTTGTAGCTCTCTATTATGGATGATCCGGTGTTCATCAGTAAAAAACAGCCCGTACCGTAGGTGTTTTTTACATCGCCCTCGTTTATGCAGCCCTGTCCGAAAAGAGCCGACTGCTGATCGCCCGCCATTCCGGCTATCGGGATGCCGCGGGGAAGCTCTTCGCATTCGGTGACGCCGTATATCTCACTTGAAGAGGCTACTCTCGGTAAAATGCATTCAGGTATATCAAACCATTCTAAAAGATCTTTATCCCACTTGAGTTCGTGGATGTTGAAAAGCATGGTTCGGGATGCATTCGTCACATCCGTCACATGTACTCTTCCGCCCGTCAGGCGCCACAAAAGATATGTGTCCACGGTGCCGAACAGTATATTTCCCTTTTCGGCCTCTTCTCTTGCTCCCGGAACATTGTCAAGTATCCACTTGATCTTGGTTCCGCTGAAATAGGGGTCAGGAATCAGACCGGTTTTCTTTTGGA
>CADAQV010000125.1:0-4992 GCA_902790095.1 uncultured Lachnospiraceae bacterium
GTATCAAGAAAAGCCTTTCCCGTATATTTCGGATCGGGTCTAAAGGGCAAGGGCGTTGACGCAATGCTTAAAGGCTTGGCCCAGTATTCGCTTGCTCAAAACTATTATGACGCTTTTGCGGCGCTTGTGTATAAGATAGACTACTCCGGCGGCGCGAAAATGACCTTTATGCGCATGCTGGGAGGTGAGCTGAAATGCCGTGACAGCGTTTTCTATGAAGACGGCAGCAGCGAAAAGGTCACTCAGATCAGGATCTATCAGGGCAATCGCTTCAAAACGGTCGAAAGCGTATCTGCAGGAGAAGTATGTGCCGTTTTGGGTCTTACAAAGACAAGTGCCGGCATGGGGCTTGGAAAAGCTCTGCCGGTCAAAAAGACTGAAAACGTTTCCGTAGTGGAATACAAGATCATTTGCGATGATGATAAAAAAGATGATATTTTCAGAGCTCTTTTTTTGCTTTGCGAAGAAGACCCTTCGCTTCAAGTGAGGTCTGACAGACCCGGCGGAGACATATATGCCTGCCTCATGGGCGAGGTGCATATTCAGATCGTAAAAAGACTTGTAAAAGAAAGATTCGGTTTTGATATTGATCTTGAATTAAGCGATGTTATCTACAAAGAGACTGTAAGAAAAAGCTCTATAGGAATAGGTCATTTTGAACCCTTAAGACACTACGCGGAGGTGCATCTTTTGATAGAACCCGCAAAAAGGGGAGAGGGCATACATTATTTCAGCAAATGCAGCACGGATGTGTTGGCGCTGCCGTATCAGAAGCAGATATTAAATGCCCTGATGCAGGATGACCCCATAGGCGTCCTGACAGGAGCAGGTCTTACGGATGTAAATGTCACACTTGTTGCAGGCAAGGCTCACGAAAAACACACAGAGGGCGGGGATCTTCGTCAGGCGGCAAAAAGGGCGCTTAGGCATGGCCTTTTAAAGACAGAAAACATCCTTCTTGAGCCCTACGAGAATTTTGTCATAAAAGTACCGGCTGCCGTAATGGGAAGGCTTATGACGGATCTTTCCGCTTTGGGCGCCGAATTTGCCGGCCCCGAGCTTTCGGGGGATATCTCCGAGCTTTCCGGGAAGGGTCCGGTGCGTCTTTTGAACGGTTACAAGAGTCTGCTCAGAAGCTATGCCGGAGGAGATTATTCATGGGAATCGGAATTTTGCGGATTCTTGGAATGCACGGATGCGGAAGAGATAATATCGAAAAAAGGATACGATCCTTTAAAAGACAATGAGCACAGTGCCGATTCGGTATTCTGTGTACACGGGTCGGGCGAGATAGTATCATGGAAAGACGTAGATGCAAGGGCTCATGTGAGCAAAGGCAGCTACGAAGCAGGAAAGCCTTTGGCAGCGCCCGGAGCTGTGCGGACACAAAGAAAGAATGACGATGATGACGATCTTGAAAGGATATTTGAAAGAACATACGGAAAGATAAAAAGGGAAAGATATCCCATTCGCGAATCAAAGACGATAAACTCTGTCTCCCCGCGTGAGACGGAGTATAAGAAACCTAAGTCCAAAAAGGAAAGCATCCTGATAATCGACGGCTACAACGTGATATATGACTGGAAAGAGCTCAAAGCACTTGCGGATGACAACCTAGGCAGCGCAAGGGATGCTCTCATAGACAGGATGATAAATTACAAAGGCTTTACAGGAGGGAATCTTATGGTCGTTTTTGATGCATACAGAACGCCGAATCCGCATTCCATAGAAGAGTTTAAGGATGGATTGCGTATAGTTTATACTGCGAGGAACGAATCTGCGGATCTTTTTATAGAAAGATTTGCTCATTCGTCGGCAAAGGATAAGGCTCTTACGGTGGTTACCTCCGACGGGCTCGAACAGCTGCATGTATTTGCGCAGGGCGCGGTAAGGATGAGCTCAAACGAGTTTCATGAGGAGATCATCCGCACGGAGGAGATCATAAGAGAAAGACTTGAAAAGAGGTGATTGGATTTGAAATGCCCGTTTTGCATGACACCCGATACTAAGGTGGTTGACTCAAGAGTTTCGGAAGACGGAAATACCATAAGACGAAGAAGGAAGTGTGACGCGTGCGGAAAAAGATTCACGACCTATGAAAAGATCGAAACTTTTCCGCTTATGGTCATAAAAAAAGACAGGTCAAGGGAACCTTATGACCGCGCAAAGATAGAGGCGGGAGTTATGCAGGCCTGCCACAAGCGCCCGATATCCATGGAAAGGATACACAGCATGATAGACGCTGTGGAGGCAGAGATATTTACCGCGTCCGACAAAGAGATCGAAAGTGCGGCTATAGGCGATATAGTGATGAAGCACTTAAAGGATCTTGAAGAGGTCGCGTATGTCAGATTTGCATCCGTATACCGTGAATTCACGGATGTTGACAATTTTGCGGAAGAACTCAAAAAACTTCTGAAAAAGAACAAAAGTGGCATAAGGAAAGGCGGGGACTGACATATGATCCTATATCCAAGTGCCGAGGCTCACAGCTGTGAAAGCATAGATTTCAAAAAACTTTATGAAAAAGGCTACCGCGGGATCATATTCGACATAGACAATACTCTTGTGCCGCACGGCGCGCCGGCAGACGAAAAAGCAATAGAGTTTTTTAAATACCTTAAAAAAACAGGCTTTAAGACCTGTCTTATCTCAAACAACAGTAAAGAAAGAGTACTTCCCTTTGCGAAGGCGGTGGGAGCAAAAGCCGTATGGAAAGCGAATAAACCCGCGGGAAGAAATTATCTTCT
This sequence comes from uncultured Lachnospiraceae bacterium, assembly GCA_902790095.1. Lineage (GTDB taxonomy): Bacteria > Bacillota > Clostridia > Lachnospirales > Lachnospiraceae > UBA4292. The sequence goes on from CADAQV010000125.1 coordinate 2,751, forward strand.
GGCATGCAGGCAGATGAAGACGGACAGGACCAATACCGTTTTTGTGGGAGATCAGATATTTACGGATGTTCTTGGAGCAAATCTTGCAGGTATCCCATCGATACTTGTAGAACCCATACACTCCAAGGAAGAGATACAGATAGTTCTTAAAAGATATCTCGAAAAGATAGTTCTTTTCTTTTATCACAGAAAAAAGAGAGGGGGTATCCTTTAAATGAAGGCTCAGTGTGAGGAGTGCGGCAATCTTGTCTATGATGACGAAGACGAATGCTGGTATTGCGAAGCGGCTTCCATGGATGAAGACGACTGGGCAAGATGCATGGAAGGGCGCAGGCAGGAGTCATGCCCATATTATGTGAACGGAAATGAGTATCTGATAGTCAGAAAACAGATGTAAAGCAAACACTTCGCTTCGTAATCTTGTCAAGAGAAAAAACAGTTGACAAATATTGATTTCATGTAATAAAATAAACGGGATTTGTATTAGATTTAAGGAGGATATTATGGTTTCAGCAGGTGATTTTAAAAATGGTATTACGATCGATATTGACGGCACAGTTTATCAGATCATCGAATTCCAGCATGTAAAGCCCGGAAAGGGAGCAGCTTTTGTTCGTACAAAGCTTAAGAATGTAAAAACAGGCGGTGTTATCGAACAGTCATTCCGTCCTACGGAAAAATTCCCCGCTGCACGTATCGACCGCGTCGATATGCAGTATCTTTACAACGACGGCGACTTCTATTATTTCATGGACAACGAGTCTTTCGAGCAGACACAGCTCACTCCCGATATGGTAGGAGATGCTCTTAAGTTCGTTAAGGAAAATGAAATGGTACAGATCTGTTCCATCAACGGACAGGTGTTCTCTGTAGAGCCTCCTCTTTTTGTAGAGCTTGAGATCACGGAGACAGAACCCGGTTTCAAGGGCAACACCGCAACAAATGCGACAAAGCCCGCTATCGTTGAAACAGGCGCTCAGGTATATGTGCCTTTGTTTGTTGAAAACGGAGAAAAGATCAAGATCGACACCAGAACAGGTGAATATCTTTCACGTGCATAACTTGTAATGTTTTTGGATCGAGGGGTGCAATATGAGCAGTATTCGTACACAGAAAGACAAAAACAGGAAAAAGCAGAAATCCATGATAATTCTTGGTATCATAACCTGCGTATGTCTTGCCCTTTGTCTGATAGGCAGTCTTGCGGTCGATAAGGCAGCTCCGAAGCTTGATTTTACATATGCTGTCGCATCGGTAGATTACTCAAAAACAAAGCCGCTTTCGGAATCCGACTTTTTGACAGGTGTCACAGCGACAGATGAAAAAGACGGCAATCTTACAGACGACATTTACATTTCCGCAATGGAATACAGCACGGACGGTAAGACACTTACTATCACTTACAATGTCCGGGATTACAACGGAAATATAACTTCCGCTAACAGAATATATAACCTCAGCGGAAACAAGGCAACGATCTTTGACCCCGAAGGTCAGGGAAAGGATGTGGCCTCAAAAGAAACGACCGCTCCCGCAGGAAGCGATCCTGCGGGGGAAAGTGAGACGGCAGAGCCTGCAACAGCCCTGCCCATTCGGGAAAGTGAGACAGAGCCGGAGCCTCAAACAGAGCCTCAAACAGAGCCGCCCACGGAGCCTCAAACAGAGCCTCCCACGGAGCCGCCAACGGAGCCTCCTACGGAGCCGCCCACGGAACCTCCGACAGAGCCTCCCACAGAAGAGCCTATACTTGGGTCGGGTAAACCTGTCATCGTTCTTTCACAGAACGAGGTAAGCATTCCGGCAGGTTCTGCGCCTCTTAACCTCACACAGTTCATGGCTCAGATCTATGATGATTTCGACAGCTATTACACACTGTATTACACATTGTGGTTTGAAGGCTCAGAAAAGATCAATTACAGTGTTCCGGGCGCATATCCCGTAACATATCATGTAAGAGACAGCTTAGGCAACTGGAATGATCCTGTGACATTGATAGTTTATATAGTATGATAAAAATGGGCTGTAAAAAAACAGCCCCATATAGTAAATGCAAGACAGCGTCTCTATGATCTGTTTGCAAAGCTGGACTGTCGTGAGCGACCGATCTTCACGGTGAAAAGCGGCGGTGCGCAGGCGACAACGTATTTATCGTCGCCGGAGCATCCGTCCGAATCTTTTTGTCTGCCCCTGCACTTTCAGTGCAGGGGAGCCCCCGCCGGCTTTGAGGCGGTTCAAAAGAAAT
>CADAQV010000125.1:5061-5928 GCA_902790095.1 uncultured Lachnospiraceae bacterium
AAGGATTTCTTTCTTTATCCGCGAAGTGAGGGTAGCGAACTCTGTCCTGCGTGCAAATGATCATAGAGATGCTTACAACAATAACAGGGGCTGTTTTTTTTACAGCCCCACTTACTCTCCGAACAATGGAGTAGAATAGTATCTTTCAGCGGTGTCCGGGAGGACTGTCACGACAGTCTTGCCCGGGCCGAGTTTTTTAGCGAGCTTTATCGCTGCGGCAACATTGGTTCCGCTTGATATGCCGCACATAAGGCCTTCTTCTCTTGCGAGCCTTTTGGCGGTCTCGATGGCTTCATCGTCGGTCACGACATAGATGTCATCAAATATATTGCGGTTTAGTATCGCGGGAATGATGCCGTCGCCGATACCCATCTGCATGTGGGTGCCTATGGTTCCGCCGGCAAGTATGGCGGCATTTTCGGGCTCGACAGCCCAGATCTCTATTTCGGGGTACTGGCGCTTAAGCATTTCACCTATACCGGTGATGGTGCCGCCCGTTCCTATGCCTGAACAAAAACCGTCTATAGGGCCGGAAACCTGTTCCATTATTTCAAGTGCGGTGCGCTTTTTGTGGGCCTTTACATTATCTTCATTTTCAAACTGCTGGGGTACGAACACCTTGGGGTTTTTCTTTTGCATGGCAAGAGCGGTGTTTAGGCATTCCTGTATGCAGGCGCCTATATCGCCGGCATCATGTATCAGCTTTACCTCTGCGCCGTAATGTCTTACAAGCTTTCTTCTCTCTTCGCTCACCGAGTCGGGCATAACTATTATCGTTCTGTAGCCCTTTACCGCGCCGACTAAGGCAAGCCCTATTCCCTGGTTGCCGCTGGTTGGCTCTACGATTATTGAATCTTTATCTATAAG
>CADAQV010000126.1 GCA_902790095.1 uncultured Lachnospiraceae bacterium
GAAAGCATCACGCCTATCATTACGCCGTAGAGCGTTCCGAAAAACAATACTCCAAGAAATGCCATCATAAAGATGACAAATTCGCGGCGCACGCATTTCCATGTTCTTACAGCGAGCTTAATGTCAAGTATACCGATCAGCGCTGTCGTCACTATGCCTGAGAGGACCGGCACCGGAAGGTATTTTATCAAAGGCGATGCAAACAAAAGGATAGCGAGCATGCATGCGGATGCGGTAATTGACATTATCTGTGATGTTGTGCCCGTATTGTCTGCGATCCCGCTCCTTGAAACACTGCCGTTTACGGGGCAGCACCCCACGCCGGCCGATGCGAGATTCATCGCGCCGTAAGCCAAAAGCTCTGCGTTGTTATCGATCGGATGACCGTACTTTGCGGCATATTTTCCGGATGCAAGAAGTGTCTGAGCCATTATGACCCCTGCTATGCCGAAGGAATCCACAACAAGATCCTGAATGGAAACGCCGCCTGCAAAAGGATCCGGCCATACAGGCTTTGGAAGGCCGGCCTCAACAGGTGCCATTATCTTTACACCGTATTTGTCAAGGCCGATAAAGTACTGCAAAAGCGCGCCTATGACCAGCATGACAACGGTCATCGGAACACGCGGGATTACTTTTTTGCCTGCAAGTATTATGATCACGGTTCCAAGCCCGAGGGAAAACGATAGCAGATGAAAGTCTGCCAACTCTCTCCAGATGTTTCCCATAAGATCGGCCACCTCGCCGGTGCCCGGATCTCCGCCGAAAAGCTTAGGGAGCTGCATCAGGATGATCGTCATCCCGACACCTGAAATAAAGCCACCCATTACGGGAGCCGAGATATATTTTACGATCCTGCCCGCTTTAAAAAGATAAAAAACTCCAAACCACAGGGCAACACATATCGCTATCGCCGGCACTAAATGCAGCGCATCGTCCGATTCTGCGGCTATGCCCATCTCAGCAAGGAAACCTCCCACCATTGCGGCGGGCATTGCATCAACGCCCACGACAAACTGACGGGACGTTGTTAGAAATCCGAAAACAAGTATCGGAAGCAGCGAACCGTAAAGGCCGTATACTGCCGGCAGTCCCGCTATCTGCGCATATCCCATCGAGATCGGTATTGAAACCAGCGCCACTACAACGCCGGAGAGAATATCGCTCCCCCACTTTATGCTTTCAGGCTCTTTTTTTATCTGCGAGAAAAGCCTCATAGGCATACTCCCCCTAATTTACAGCGTGTGTCCAAAACTTTGCAAACACGTCATACATCCAGTTTGCAAGTGTTGACGGCATATAATTCTTCACAAGGGCTGATTCACAAGGGACTCCCCCCACAACGTCAAGGTAATCTCCCGAAAGGACGCAAAGCTCCTGGAAGGTCTCCACTGCGCTCAGCACATGATAAAAGCTTGTGATTATCACAAGATGCCTTATTGACGGTATATTTCTTATAACGCGGTATGAATAAAGCGCATTTCCCGATGTGTTGTCGGAACGCTCTTCTATAAGTATTCTCCTCGGGTCGACGCCCCTTGCCGAAAGCCATTCCTTCATGGCCGCGCCTTCTGACCTTGTTTCATTCGTATTGCCTCCGCAGCACATGATATAGGCCTTGGGGTAATTAAGCGCGAGCTCAAGCGTCCTGTTAAGCCTGCCTTCAAGTTCCTGGGCAACTGTGCCGTCGGGATTCAGCTTAAAGCCCAGAACTACAAAGCAAAGCCCGTCTGATGAAAGGGTCTCTTCGCTTAAATTCCAGCCTTCCCTCTCAAACTGAAAGGCCTCTTCCCATTTATCCAGTATCTTAAGCCAAATATCCACATGCTGTGGAGCTATGGCCTGCAAGGCCTCTATGTCCGCCCACACATTTGAGTCATCTTCCGGCGGGACATCCGGCGTGTTAAGATCATCTTCCACAAGCTTTTTTATTATTTCTTTTTCTTCCGGCGAAATTACGCCCGGGTCGTATTCTACGTAGCTTTCTGCAACCTCGGTAGTTTCCGTGGGTATTTCGGATGTGGTTTCGGTTGCGGGTTCCGGCGTTGTTTCGGCTGTGGTCTCGAGAGTGATTTCGGCCATCTCGCTTTCCTCTACCGTGATCTGTATTACCTGCGGATCTTCCTCTGTCATCTCCTGCGCAGCTTTTACAGCCGTGCTTTCTGCGGTTTCCGGCTGCAAAGTCGAACCAAGACTCGCGCAGCCGCAAAGGAGGCTTGCGAGGAATAAATATATGATTTTATTATACATTTTTTTCCTTTTTTGAAGACTTTCGCTTTTCATTTTTTCCTACATAAATACTATAACATAAAATAAGATAAAAAAAAACAAAAATGATCCCTGACGGGCTGTCAGGGATCATCTTATTTATCAAATCGAAAACCTTTCTATAATCATTGTCTGCGCAAGGTTTTTTTCAGCGTTATTTATGACGAGCTTTAGTGTGCAAAGCTTTTGCAGGGCATCGGCAACATCGTTGCCGGCGTATGAATGCAGCATATCCATAGCGGCAAAGAGCTTAGAGGTCATGTCTTCAAACTCACTTTTAAAAGCTTCTTTTTCACCCAAAGTCCACTTAAGCTTTATACTCCTGTACTCGTCTTCTTTGCAGGGAGCATCTGTTTCATCGCTCCAAACGGGAATGCACACGCTGCCGTCTGCGGCGGCAAACTCAAACATGCGGTCTACCATTTCATCAGCGCTCATTTCACCGTAATTGTCTTCTGCTGTAAACGCGGGCTTAACTGTTTTCATACGCTTTGTCCTCCGTTGGTCATGTTTTGTTTTACTTCTATATAATAGCTGATATGATGTGACATTTTTGGTACATTACCGGTCTTTCATTCCGATTCTCATGATATTTTTCTCATCAGCATATATCTCTTCCATAGTATCCAGGCAGATGCAGCCTAGGGGGTTTCCGAATACGGCGCCGCAATCAAGGGCGATATGATTATTGCCCTTCCAGATACGTCCTCTGTAAGCTTCGTCGATAAATGCGGTAGGGGTATGCCCTGTGACCATTATCCTGTCCTTAAAATATACGTCTTCATAATCAGGTTCTCCCCACAGATAATCATGTAGTTTGCATTTTTCGGGATGTATCATCCTGCTTTTTGAAGCTATGGTGTGCGACAGGTGGAATACTTTTCCGCCTGCGGTCATCTCCTTGTGGATTGGCATTTGACGCAAAAAATATAATACGCGCCTTTTGTCCCTGTCGTCAAGCGCAAGGAAGGCGTTATATGTGCTTATACCCCCATCCGTAAGCCAGGGTTCAAATTCCGCAAACAAGGAATCGCTTTCACCGCTTCCACCGGGCATAGCATATTCCGCGAGAAACATAAGGGCGTCATGTTCGTGATTGCCGCGGAGGCAGCAGACGTTCTTTCTTTTCAAAACATCCATGATGACCTGTATTCCGCCATCGCCGCGGTCTACAATGTCACCAAGGATGTAAAGCATGTCATCATCTTTTAATTCCAGACCTTCCATGAGTGTCATGTATTTTTCATAACACCCATGGATATCCGACATGGCATATACCATTTCTTCCTACCTTTCCGGATGGCATTTTTGGGGGTTTGCTTTCCGTCTATCAAACAGAAGCCCCTTTTCATGCATACCTTGCAAGTGCTTTTTCAAGGCATCCTTTTATGTCGTTTACAAGGGGCGCAGGCGCCGTGACGTTAACCTTATCACCTTTGGAAATGACCCATTTCTTAAAGTCATCCGTACTTACTACACCCACTGCTTTTATCCTACCCTCATCATCTGCTCCGACCATGCGCATTTTTTCCGCTTGCTCTTTTATTTCTTCATAAAGGCAACTATCAAATGCAAACTCGGCTAATACCTTGGCAGGCGCGGCAAAGGGCGATACTTCCTCTCCTTTTTCATCTGTAATCTTCACATCTGTGATCATGTCCAGTCTGTATTTTCGCTGTTTTCCGTCCTTCAATGAAGAAAGATAATAATTTCCGCAGGTATACTCCGTACCAAGGGGCGTTACAGTCACTTCCGTGGTCTCTGTATAGGGCTCAAGCTTTAAGGGGTCCACCTTGACTTTTCTAAGCTGAAAACGTACTTTTCTGTTTTTATGCACGGCTTCGTGTGTCACTTCGAGGCTTAAAAGGACTTGTCTGTTTTCGGCAGCAGGCATAATATTTCTCTTGACCCTTCTCTGATCACCCGCAAACATGTTGCTTCCAAGCTCGAGCAGCTTACCCGCAAGTTCCTGTCTTATATTCACCGGCAGATCCTTGTTTCCGGCTACCATATCAAGAAGGCAGATAAGCTCGCAATCTTCAAAAGTCCTGTTTAAGTAGAAATTGGAATGCACCACACTTTCGGTCTGTTCCTTATCCTTTACTCCAACCGGTTTTCTTACTGTCTCATCCCATTCCACATCAAAACCAAAATCTTTTAGATTAAACAGATTTCTTCTTACCGCTTTTCTTTCGGCGACCATGTTGTATTTTTCGTCGAGAATTCTTATTATGTCATTATAAGTGAGTGTGTGCTCTGCATCGGAATACTTCCAAAGAATATCCATGATGTAGAGTATGAGCATTTTTTTAGGTTCGGATGTTTCATGCATAGGCACCTCCATTTCCCCACCATTTGGGAATTACGATTATAAGACCATATTTTGCAAAAAGGAGAGACTAGTTATACTCAAAGCATTCCGATATTTCGCATACGGTGGATTCTTCTCTTATCTTTTTGATATCCGAATAAAGAAGCGTTTTCTTTTCACAAAGAGCTTTTGCTGTTGCTTCAAGGAAGCTACGGTTTTTAAGTATTATGTTTCTTGTCTTAAACAAATAGTTTTCAAGCTCTGCTTGTGTCACGGCTTCATTTTTTGAATTGTAGCTTTCCGAAGGTTCAAGTCCTCTTATCGAAACATCGACCATACCAAGTCCGCGTGTTCCGCTCATGTTAAGACCTCTCCTTATTTCGTTTACTGCATGCTTTAGATCCTGCTGGCATCCGCTGGCACAGCTTTCGGAATAGTAGAGTTCTACGGCTGCTTTTCCGGCAAGAGCTACCATCACATCATGCGGTCTTCTTGCGATCTCTTTGTACATGTGGACAAATCCACCAACGTCATCTCTTCCTTCAGCGCGCAGGGATGCCATCCCCACACTTCCCGGCTGCAAAACTTCGGCAACCACTAGGTGTCCTGCTTCATGAAGAGCTGTCTTTTTGATCTGTTCATCCGAAGTCTTTGTATAATTGTCAGGCGATTTGTACTGCATTCTGAGAACTGACCTCACGATATCGCTCATCTCTATCGAATCCTTTTTATCGTATGCGGCATAGATAGCTGCTTCATTTATAAGAGTCTGGAGCTCGGCGCAGGAACTGTAGCTGATCATCCTTGTAAGATCTTCCATGTTTACATACGGGTCTAGCTTCTTGTCCGAAAGATAGTATTCTATTATCGCTTCGGCGTCCTTATCTGTGGGGCTTAAGACCTCGATCTTTTTGTCAAAACGACCGGGGCGTACCAAAGATTCGGGAAGCTTGTCGATATTGTTGACAGTGGCTATAACAAAGACCTCGCTGTCATAGACCTCATCTATTCCCGACTGAACGGCTACATATTCCTCTGCATCCGAATAAAAGCTGTCGTCATTTGCGTACTTGTCCATATCGTCAAGCAGTATTACCGAAGGCGCATTTTCCTTTGCTTCCTCAAACGTCTTTGTGACAACATCCACAAAGTTGTTGCTTCCTGTATTTCTGCGGAGAACATAGGGCTTAAGTCCGCATTCTTCAACAAAGCTTTTTGCAAGCATCGACTTTCCAAGACCCGGCTTTCCGTAGAGGATAACTCCCTTGGGCAGCGAGGCACCCAGCGCGCTGTACCTGTCACGGTTCCTGATCATATCAACGATCATAAGAAGCTCTTCCTTGATGGATTCATAACCTATCACCTTGTCAAATGTACTCATACTCTTTACCTCGCGCAGGCATGTTGTCCATAGGTGCCGTGCCTGCCGCAACGCCTATGAAAGCTTAGGGATGTTCTTTTAAGCTTTGTGCTTGTTTACTTGTCTTCGTTTGTTCTTGTACCCTATATATATCACCGGGGATGTACCATTTTCAGGGCATCAAGTGTGCCCTCATCTATCATCACACAAACCCAATTCGAACCGATTTATTCTTGATGTACTCGGGCTCTTCTATATCCTGGGCATAGATGGTCCTTACTGTATCCCTGTCTATATCATCAAGATCCATTTTCATGATACGGTTTGCTTGCGCCATTCTGGCTTTTTCGAGGATATTTCTGACATATCTTCCGTTTCCGAAATCCCTTGTGCATCTGGCATGATCATATATGTCTTTAAGTTTTTCCCTTGCATCATCTGTCAGCTTAAGGCTTTGTTTGTCCGCCATCAGCTCGCTTATTTTTATAAGTTCTTCGGTATCGCAATCATCAAAATGCATGTGGAAAGCTATGCGGGAACGAAGGCCGGGATTTTTGTTTAAGAACTCCTCCATCTTGTCAGGGTAACCGGCGAAAATGACAATGGTGCTGTCGCGATTGTTTTCCATCTCCTGAACTATGGTGTTGATGGCTTCATCTCCGTAAAGTCCGTCGCGGTCATCTACAAGGGAGTAGGCTTCGTCGACAAAAAGGATACCGCCATTCGCCTGAACAAACTTTTCTTTTACGATCTTTGCTGTCCAGCCGACATATCTGCCCACAAGATCCGACCTTCCGACTTCAACAAGATGTCCTTTTGAAAGGACGCCGTTGTCCCTGAAGATACGGGAAAGCAACCTTGCAACAGTAGTCTTTGCAGTTCCGGGATTGCCGGTAAAGACCATGTGCATGGATGTTCTCTCCGCCCTCATGCCCTTATCTGCAAAGATCTTTTGAGCTTTGTAAAAGCTGAGCGCATTGTCTGTGACCCTTTTCACTTCATTAAGGCCGATCATCTGAGTCAGTTCTTCATAGGCATCGCCCTCCGGGGCGGCTTTCTTTTTCTCCTCCTTTATGGTTATCATTTTTTTGTACTGAGAAAAGATTGAAGACCTTAAATTTTTCGAATACCATTCATTGTAAATATCAACAAGATCGTCTGTGAGGAACTCGTCGCTGCCGCCAAGCGCCGCATAAAGCTTTTTGTCTGCCCTGATACCGTTTTTGTCGGCCATCTTTTTCAGGTATGCCCTGGCAGCCTTTTTGTCCACGTGTTTTTCATCTATCTCTATAAAGCTGCAATTTCCCAGATTATCATAGAATTTCTCTTTTGTTTTGCTGCACTCTTTTGGGAGGCATAATATGGTAAGCACACGGTTAGAATACTCCTTGATGACAGAAGTTATCTTCCTTATTTCTTCCCTGTCACCTGTGGCACGGGCATATTCCG
>CADAQV010000127.1:0-7981 GCA_902790095.1 uncultured Lachnospiraceae bacterium
CTTCTACGGGCTCTTGCGGCGACGGCTACAGGTTTGCCGCAGAAACGGGTCATGCCGTTACAAAGCTTTTTCCTTCCCTTACAGGTTTTGTATGCAGCGAAGAGTTTGTTGAAGGGCTTTCAGGCATTTCACTTAAAAACATCAGCATCTGTATAAAGGATGATGAGATAGAAGGCGCGAAAAAGGGAAACTATATGCGCATGGGCGAAGTGATGTTTACCCACAAAGGAATCAGCGGGCCTTTGATGCTTACTTTGTCGGCCTACCTTGCAAGGGCAAAAAACTGGCCAAAGAAGATATATATAGATTTTAAACCTGCCATACCCTACGAAGAGCTTGACAAAAAGATAATTAGATACGCGGAGGAAGGGAGCAGGCAGAGCATTAAAAATGCTTTCGCAAAGCTTTTGCCGGTAAAGCTCCTTGAATGCGTTATAAGGGCGGCCGGCCTTGATATGGAAATGAAGGCGGGCGAGCTCTCAAAAAAACAGCGCGCAGCCCTTACGGGCACTTTAAAAGGCATGGAGTTGACACTTACAGGCCTTTGCGGTTATAATGAGGCTGTTGTCACTTCGGGCGGAGTGGATGTCGGCATGATAGATCCTAAGACCATGGAGTCTAAGAAAGTCAAAGGGCTTTATTTTGCAGGAGAGGTCTTGGATCTTGATGCACTTACAGGGGGCTTTAATCTTCAGATAGCCTGGAGCACCGGAGCGGCGGCAGGAATACATGCAGGAGAATAAGATATGTCATTTACAATAGCAATAGACGGGCCGGCAGGAGCCGGAAAAAGCACTATAGCAAAGCTTGTAGCAAAGGAGCTTGAATGCATATATGTCGACACGGGCGCAATGTACAGAGCGCTTGCCCTTTATATGGTAAGAAAGGGCGTTGACATTCATGATGAAAAAAAGGTGGAGGCAGAGCTTGCGGGCGCAGATGTGAGCCTTATGTATGATAAGGGCGAACTGAAAGTAATGCTTAACGGCGAAAATGTAGCAGGTATTATCCGTACACCCGAGGTTTCAGAGGCGGCTTCAGTTGTCTCTGCATACAGACAGGTCAGAAAGGAACTTGTTCGCCGCCAGCAGCTGATGGCCGAAAAGACCGATCTTGTAATGGACGGAAGGGATATAGGAACCTGCGTGCTTCCAAGTGCAGATCTTAAGATATATCTCACGGCAGATGCAAGGGTCAGAGGAGAGAGAAGATATAAGGAGCTTCTTGAAAAGGGCGAAGAATGCGATCTTGAAGAGATAATACGCGATGTTATCGAAAGAGACAGGCGCGATATGACAAGAGAGGAAAGCCCCTTAAGACAGGCCGATGAAAAAGATAAAAAAAAAACTGCATTGAGATAAGAGTCTGCAAGACGGCGGGCTTTTGCTTCGGTGTAAAAAGGGCGGTCGATAAAGTGTACGAATGCATCGAGTCTGAGGAAGGCCCCATATATACCTACGGTCCCATAATCCACAATGAGGACGTGGTTGCCGAACTTGAAAAAAAGGGCGTAAAGGTATGGGATGATGACAGCAAAGGTGAAAAGGGTACACTGATCATACGTGCGCACGGTATAGGAAAAGAGCGTATGCAGCTGCTTCAAAGTATCGGCATGAATGTGATCGACGCGACATGTCCTTTCGTTAAAAAGATTCATAAGATAGTAAGCGAAAAAAGCGCCGAAGGCTATAATATCATCATTGCCGGAAAGAAGGATCATCCCGAGGTAATAGGTATAACCGGATGGTGCGAAGGGCCGTTTTATGTGGTGTCCGAACCCGAAGATCTTGATAATATCCCGTTTGAAGAGGGAAGTAAATGCTGCCTTGTTTCGCAGACAACTTTTAATCATAATAAATTTAATAAAATTGTTGCAAAATTTAAAAAAACAATGTATTATGGATTAGTATTTAATTCGATTTGCAATGCCACGCAGGAAAATCAGGAAGAAACAGCCAGAGTTTCCGAGTGGGCAGACGTTATGCTGGTCATTGGGGGCAAGCATAGCTCAAATACTCAGAAGCTGAATGAGATCGCATCCGAAAGGTGTGAGCATACATATTTCATTCAGTCTTCGGATGAACTGGATCCGGCCTGGATCGTCCATGCAGATAGAGTTGGTATTACAGCGGGAGCTTCTACGCCGCAAAATATAATTGAGGAGGTCAAAACTAAATGTCAGAAGAAAGTTTTGAGAAATTGCTGGAAGAAAATGTAAAGACTATATCAAATGGAGAGATTGTAACCGGTACAGTTATCGATGTAAAGCCGGATGAAATAGTATTGAATATCGGTTACAAAGCCGATGGTATAATCACACGCTCAGAGTTCACAAACGAGCCCGGAGTAGACCTTGCAACAGTCGTTAAGGTAGACGATCAGCTTACATGTAAGGTCATCAAGATCAATGACGGCGAAGGACAGGTACTTCTTTCATACAAGAGACTTGCAGCCGACAGAGGAAATCAGGTGCTTCAGGAAGCATTTGAGAATCAGACAGTACTTAAGGCAAAGGTTACACAGGTAATGTCCGGCGGCCTTTCCGTAAATGTAGAGGAGACAAGAGTATTCATCCCCGCAAGCCTTGTATCGGATGTATACGAAAAGGATCTTTCCAAGTATCAGGATCAGGAAGTTGAATTCGTCATCACAGAATTCAATCCCAAGAAGCGTCGCATCCTTGGAAACTGCAAGCAGCTTATCCTTGCAAAGAAGGAAGCTTTAAAGAAAGAGCTTTTCGACAACATCGCAGTCGGAATGATCGTAGAAGGAAAAGTTAAGAATATCACAGACTTCGGTGCATTCGTAGATCTTGGCGGTGCAGACGGTCTTATCCACATCAGCGAAATGGGCTGGAGCAGGCTTGAGAACCCCAGAAAGGTATTCAAGGTAGGCCAGGAAGTTACGGCATTCATCAAGGACATCAACGGAGAAAAGATCGCCCTTTCAATGAAGTTCCCCGAGGACAACCCCTGGAAGGATGCAGAAGTTAAATATGCACCCGGAACAATAGTTAAGGGCAAGGTCGTAAGAATGGCAGATTTCGGCGCATTCGTTGAACTTGCGGACGGTGTTGACGCACTTCTGCATATTTCACAGATCTCAAAGGATCATATCGCAAAGCCCGGTGATGTACTTTCAGTCGGACAGGAGATCGAAGCAAAGATCATCGACCTCAATATCGAGGACAAGAAGATATCCCTCAGCATGAAGGCTCTTCTTCCCGAAACAGAGGACGAGACGGTTGCAAGCACAGATGCCGAGCCGGTAAGCGCAGATGAAGCACCTGCAGCTTCAGAAAGCCCTGCAGCTGAGGAAGCACCCGCTTCAGAAGAATAATAATTATTATCCCTATGGCGAGGCCATAGGGATTTTTAAAAGGTTTTTGTATGGATGAACTTATCGCAAACGAACTGACAGTTGAAGATGATATTTACCGGCCGCCGTTTTTTCCGGAAAAGGAAAAAACAATATTTTTTGACATAGAGACGACGGGCCTTTCAAGCAGAAATGCCGGGGTCTATCTTATCGGCTACGCAGTGTATGAAAACGAAAAATGGCAGCTCAGGCAGCTTTTTGCGGAGAGGATGAGCGATGAACAGAAGATCCTTAAAGCGGCATGTGACCTTCTTTCTTCTTATGATGCCGTAGTTACCTTTAACGGTGACAATTTTGATATTCCATTCATAAACAAGTCTTTAAAAGACTACGGCCTTGAAGCCCCCACTATAAAAAGATCTGTGGACCTTTTTAAGATACTAAGGCCCTTTAAGGATTTTCTTGGTCTTGAAAACGCAAAGCAGACTACATTTGAAGGCCTGCTTGGCTTTGACAGAAGCGATGACAAAAACGGCGGAGAACTGATCCCGGTCTACAAGGAATATCTTAAAGACCATGATGAGCGAAAAAAAGAAGACCTCTTACGGCACAATATGTATGATGTAAGAAGAATGCTCAGCCTGCCCGAGATCTTAAAAATATCCGATGTTATGAAAAACATCCTGCATATAGATAATGTTTCGGCTCAGGCGGACCGGCTGTCTATAGAGTATACCTCCGCATGCAGACTGGCTTTTTATAATGACCCCGAAAATTATTATTACCTCCCCATGGAGGACAGGGCCATACACAAAAGTTTGGCAGGATTTGTTGATTCGTCGCACAGACAGCGTGCCACAAAAGCAAATTGCTACAGCAATGAACCGGTAAGTGTTATTGTAAATGAAAAAAATCTTACAAGATTTATAGATTCCCTTGCGGAAAGGTTTTTGATAAAAGTTAAAGCGAAGTGAAAATTTGTTCGATTTTCGCTTGCGTATTGCCGCGACATAGTGTATAATCATTATGTCATCCGGCAACTATATATCCGGCGGGCAATATGGAGAGAAAATGATCGCATCACTTAAAGGAAGGGTTTTATACAGAGATATTTCATCCGTTGTTATAGAATGCGGCGGAGTGGGCTACGAGGTATTTGTAACTTCATCTGTTATGTCACATGGGCTTAGCGCGGGCGACGAGATAATGCTGCATACATATATGCAGGTCTCGGAAAACGGGATAAGCCTTTTCGGCTTTTCTTCAAGAGAAGAAAAAAAGCTTTTTGAAAAGCTTATTTCGGTAAGCGGAGTGGGGCCTAAGGGCGCTGTTTCAATTTTGTCCGCCTTAGGACAGACCGGCCTTTTGATAGCCATCGCAACAAATGATCATAAGAGCATCTCAAAGGCGCCGGGCATCGGCACAAAGACAGCCCAAAAGATAATACTTGATCTTAAAGACAAAGTAGATACAGATCAAATAGAAAAGAGCACAGGAATTACGGTTGATGTAAACGAAATATCGGGCTCTGCAGCGGAAGAAGCGCTGATGGCGCTTACTTCACTTGGCTTTAAGGATGCGGAAAGCCGTTCGGCCATCGCTTCAATAAAAGACAAGGATAAGATGGATGCGGAAGCCATACTTGGCATAGCGCTCAAAAAACTGGCAAGATAAGGGAAAAAGTAAATGGAAAAAAGGATCATCACAACTGAATTTACGCCGGAGGATTCTTTGATAGAAAATCACCTTCGCCCGCAGACTCTTGCCCAGTATATGGGTCAGGAAAAGCTTAAAGAGACCCTTGGCATATATATAAAAGCCGCCAAAGAAAGAAACGAGGCGCTGGATCATCTGCTGTTCTACGGGCCTCCCGGCCTTGGCAAAACAACGCTTGCAGGTGTCATTGCAAACGAGATGGGCACAAATTTAAAGGTGACAAGCGGCCCGGCAATAGAAAAACCCGGCGAAATGGCGGCCATACTCAACAACCTTTCCGAAGGCGATGTCTTATTTGTTGATGAGATACACCGCTTAAACCGTCAGGTCGAAGAGGTGCTTTATCCCGCTATGGAAGACTTTGTCATAGACATCATGATAGGAAAGGGCGAGACAGCGCATTCCATCAGACTTAAGCTTCCAAAGTTCACTCTTATAGGCGCTACCACCCGGGCAGGCCTTTTGAGTGCGCCCCTTCGAGACAGGTTCGGAGTCATGCACAGAATGGAATATTACACCCGGCCGGAACTTGAGAGCATTATCAAAAGGTCGGCAAAGGTCCTTGATGTGGAAATAGATGACGAAGGCCTCGCAGAGCTTGCTAAAAGATCAAGAGGAACCCCCAGGCTTGCAAACAGGCTTCTAAAAAGGGTAAGAGATTTTGCTCAGGTAAAATACGGCGGGGTGATAAACCTTGAGGCAGCGGAATATGCTCTCGATATTCTTGGCGTGGACCCTTTGGGGCTTGACGCAAACGACAGGAAGATCCTTGAAAGCATAATATACAAATTCGGGGGAGGCCCTGTCGGTCTTGACACTCTGGCTGTTTCACTGGGAGAAGATGTCGGCACTTTGGAAGATGTATACGAGCCTTATCTTATTCAAAACGGTCTTTTGATGAGGACCCCGCGGGGAAGGGTTGCTACAGAGGCCGCTTATGCGCATCTTGGCATAGAAAATGCATAAAAACTATTGTATATTTTCTATTTTGTGTGTATAATCAAAACAGTAAATCTCTGTTTTGGAGGCGCATGATGCAGGACAATAATACAGTGGAAGTTATGATCGGCGGCAGGGTATACAATCTGTCGGGCTATGAGGATGTAAGCTATTTGCAAAAGGTCGCAGCATACATAAACGGGCGCGATCAGGAGCTTATGAAGCAGACAGGTTACGCAAAGCAGAAGCCTGATATGCAGAATGTACTTTTGCAGCTTACACTGGCAGATGATTATTTTAAGTGCAATCGTGAACTCGAAAACATCAAAAGAAAATATCATGATCAGGAAAAAGAGATGTACAGGCTCAAGCACGAGCTTGTTTCGATGAAGATGAAATATCAGACAGATAATAAGTGATGAAAGGGCCTCTTTGATTAAGAGGCCCTTTACTTTAAGAGGTTTGTATGTATAAAAAATGTGAGCTTTTGGCACCGGCGGGTTCTGCTTTATCTCTTAAAGCCGCGATCAATGCCGGCGCCGATGCGGTATATATGGGCGGTCCCGCTTTTTCGGCCAGGGCATACGCGGACAACCCATCCGTTGATGAATACCTTTCGGCGCTTGATTTTGCGCATATAAGGGATAAAAAGGTCTATCTTACCATAAATACTCTTTTTAAAGAAAGGGAGATAGAAGAAAAGCTGTATGACTACATTTTGCCTTTTTATAAAAACGGGATCGATGCGGTGCTCATTCAGGACCTGGGCGTTCTTTCTTTTGTGAGAAGAAACTTTCCAGGTCTCATTACCCACATAAGCACGCAGATGACGGTCACCGGGGCTTATTCCGCGGAATACTTTAAGAGCCTTGGCGCAAAAAGAGTTGTCCCCGCAAGAGAGCTTTCCTTTGAAGAGATAAAGAAGATAGCCGCGACCGGCATAGAGGTGGAGTGCTTTGTTCACGGCGCCATGTGTTATTCATATTCGGGCAAATGCCTTTTTTCAAGCCTTGCGGGCGGAAGAAGCGGCAACAGGGGCAGGTGCGCCCAGCCCTGCAGGCAGTGTTACGATCTTTTTACCCCTGCCGGGAAAAAACTGAACCGGGCGGGCGAAAGATATCTTCTCAGTATGAAGGATATGAATACACTTTCTTTGCTCCCGCAGATCCTTGACGCAGGTGTGTGTTCACTGAAAATAGAGGGAAGAATGAAAAAGCCCGAATACATCGCAGGCGTCGTATCGATATACAGAAAATATCTTGATATGGCAGAAGAGATTCTACCCGGTGATGCATCTTTGGGAAGCGCAGATAAAAAATATATCGTTTTGAAGGATGATGAAGACAAGCTCTTTGATCTTTTTAACAGAAACGGTTTTTCAAAAGGCTATTACGGGCAGAGAAACGGCCGTGATATGATGAGCCTTAAAGAGACATCATTTCGCGCACATGACGAAAGCTTTATAGGCCGGATCAATGATGATTATATAAAAAAGGATATTCGACGGAATGTTCAAATGGAAATCGTCATGAAACAAGGCCAAAATATAAAGGTTTTGGTATATGACGATGAAAACAGGCTGGAGCTTTCTTATTCAGCCCCCGATGCCGCAACTATCAGGCCGCTTTTGACAGGGGATGTAAAAAAGCAGTTTTCAAAAAGCGGCGGCACTGATTTTAATGTGACTGACATATCGCTCGATATGGATAATGACATTTTTGTTCCCGTTTCGGCAATGAATTCCATGAGGCGTGAAGCGCTCGACAGATTTAAGGAACAGCTTTTGGAAAAATACAGGAAAAATGCGCCTCAAAAGGAAGAGGAAAGCCGTGAAAAGGATCGATATGCCAAAAAAGAGATTTCCGGCATCGAGAAAAGAGTATCGGTAAAGGTTACTTCATATGACCAGCTTAAGGTCTGCCTTGATTCGGGTCTTTTTGACAGGGTCTATTTATCGCCCTTTACAGTTCCTTTAAACGACCTTAAGGATGTATGCGAAAAAATTAAA
>CADAQV010000127.1:8039-12937 GCA_902790095.1 uncultured Lachnospiraceae bacterium
GTCTTAAAAAACGCCGGACTGAGCGGTTTCTTATGCGACAGCGCCGAAAGTCTGTGTTTTGTAAAAAAACATTTTGAAAATGCTTATATCGTGGCAGACCAGGGGCTTTATACATGGAACAAAGAGGCTGCAGGTTCTTTAAAAGATATGTGCGATGAATTGACCTGCCCTGCGGAATTAAACGAAAGAGAGCTGAAAGAAAGAGGAATGCTTAGCTCAGAGCTTGTCGTATACGGCTATCTTCCCATGATGATATCTGCAGGATGCGTATTTAAAAATACTGCGGGCTGCCTTAAGGCTGCACCCGGCAACAATATCGCGGTCTTAAAGGATGACAAAAAACATGAATTTAAGGTCTTGGCGGAATGCAGCTCATGCCGGAACATAATATATAACTGTGTTCCGCTGGTCTTATTTGATGATGAGAAACTTCTTTCACGTATTTTGGCTGATCATTTAAGACTGTCTTTTACGGTGGAAAACGAAAAGGAAACCTGGGCCGTGATAGAAAGCTTTAAAAAGAAAAAATATGATCTTCCGTTTACCAGGGGACATGTTACAAGAGGTGTGGAATAATTGATAGAACTGTTTACACATATATTACAATATCTGTCCATATCGATCATCGTAATGCTGACCATAAACAGCTATTCGCTGCTTTTTAAGAGCGAGGAGGATGCGGTCTTTGGATACAGGATAAACATATTTTTGACACTGATGCTTCATTTTACGCTTTTTGCACCGGTGCTTTTACAAAATATGCATCTGTATTATCTGGCTTTTTACCTTGCGCAGATGGCATATCTTTTCCTGTTTCCGATCATCTTCAGGGCTGTACACAGACGTTCAAACAGGCTCCTTATAAACCTTATGATGATCATGCTGTCCATAGGCCTGCCCATACTTACAAGGCTTGGAAGACAGAAGGCGGTAAAACAGTTCGTGTTCCTGCTTATAGCAAGCGCGGTAGTTTTGTTTATACCGATGCTGCTTAAAAGGTTTGAGACGACAAGAAAGCTTGCGGCCGTTTTCGGCATCCTCGGACTTATGATGCTGACACTTGTTCTCCTTGTTTCAAGGACCACATACGGCGCGAACCTGTCGCTTAACATCGGGCCGATATCGCTTCAGCCATCAGAATTTGTAAAGCTTACATATGTTCTTTTGCTGGCGGTGCTTTTCAGAAAAAGGACGGATATTAAAAGAATAGGTTTTGTTACGGCAATAGCGCTGATGCACACCGGGGTCCTGGTGCTTTCAAAGGACCTTGGAGGCGCTCTTATATACTTTGGGATCTTCATTGCCGTGCTCTATGTTGCGTCGGAAAAGCCTGTGTATCCCGCTTTGGCAGGGTGCGTGCTTGGCGCGGGCGGCGTAGTGGCATATTATCTCTTTTCCCATGTAAGGGTCAGAATAACTGCATGGCTCGACCCCTGGTCGGTCATAAACGATCAGGGATATCAGGTCGCACAGTCGCTCTTTTCATTGGCCGACGGCGGGCTCTTTGGGAGCGGCGTATACCTTGGAAGCCCCAAAAGCATTCCTGTAGTGGAAAAGGATTTTGTATTTTCCGCGATCTGCGAAGAGCTGGGAGCGATATTTGGAATATGCCTTATACTTTTGTGCCTGTGCCTGCTTCTTGTCATGGTAAAAATGACGATGAAGAATTCCGTTGCTCTTTATAAACTTATCGGTGTCGGCTTTGAAACGGCCTACGGCATACAGACGCTTCTTACCATCGGCGGAGCCATAAAGCTCATACCTTCTACCGGAGTAACTCTTCCTTTTGTCAGCTACGGAGGAAGCTCCCTTATTGCAAGCATAATGATGTTTGGAATACTTCAGGGGCTTTTCATAAAGGGAAACAGAGTAGAGGATGCAAAGAAACTTAAAAAAGAGCTTGAGGAGGCGACTTCGGAGGAGGTCGAAGAAGGCGAGGACGGAAAGAAGATAGTAAGGAAACGTGTAAAGGTTCCAAACAAAAAGCAAAAAGCCCTGCTTAGGCAGGATGATACAATGAGGGGCCTTACGATAACTTCTGTAAAACCTTCAAAAAGGATAGGTATCGGTTTTGCGGGGCTGTTCGTTATATGTATCGTCTATCTATTGTATTTTGTGCTCATAGGCTGCAATGATGAAAAGATCGTGGCCAATACATATCATACCTCAAGGGTCGGAGGCGCTTCCGAAAAAGTTATAAGAGGCGATATACTCGGAAGTGACATGAACGCGCTTGCTTCTACGACCGTAAGCGGCGGAAAAGAACAAAGAACATACCCTTACGGCAATCTGTTTGCCCATGTTGTGGGATACACAAGCGGAGGCATGACGGGGCTTGAAAGTATTGCGAACAAATACCTGCTTACCGCGACGCGCAGCGTTCAGGAAAGCCTAAAGGAAGACCTTTCGGGCTCAAAGAAAAAGGGAGACAGCATAGTTACCACAATTAATCCGGCGCTTCAATATACGGCATATACGGCAATGGGAGACAATACAGGCGCCGTAGTCGTTATGGAAGCCGATACTGGCGATATCCTTTGCATGCTCAGCAAACCGGATTATGACCCCAACAACATGGATGAGATATGGGAAAACATATCACAGCTTTCAAACGGAGAATCCTTCCTTGTAAACAGGGCTACGGGGGGAATGTACCCGCCGGGGTCTACGTTTAAGCTCCTGACAATGCTTGCATATTTAAGAAGCGATCCAAAGGGGTATTTAGGCTTTGAATACGACTGCACAGGGTCATTTACCTATGACGGCATTGAAATGAAATGTGCCCAGGGTCATGTCCACGGGCATCTGAACCTTTTCGGAGCGCTTGCGCAGTCATGCAACGGTGCATTTGCCAAAATAGGAACGGGGCTTCCCGATGACACACTTATAAGGATAGCGGATGATTTCCTGTTCAATAAAGAATTTACATTTTATCCAATGCGTCAGAGCAACCTGCCCGTGAAAGCAGGAATGACCGCAGGAGAGAAGATGCAGATATGCATAGGACAGGGCGCGGTGACCGAAAGTCCACTCCACAACTGTATGATAACCGCAGCCATAGCAAACGGCGGAGTTATGATGCAGCCGAAGATCATAAAAAAGATCGTTTCATCGACAGGCAAAGTGGTAGAAAGCTTTGCGGATACAGTTCTTGCAAGACCCCTTACAAAGGATGAAGCATCCATCATCGAAGAGGCGATGCTTACGGTGACAAAAGAAGGAACCGGCTATCTTGTATATTCGGATGAATATTATTCTGCCGGAAAGACAGGCTCTGCGCAATACGGAAAAGACCCGGACGCTCTGCATGCCTGGTATACAGGCTATGCTTGGAAGGAAAACGGCAAGAAGATAGTTGTCAGCGTGATACTTGAAGGCGGAGGCTCGGGCGGAGTAAATGCCGCACCCATTGCCAAAGCGATCTTTGATCAGTACATGTCGATGACTGATTAAAAAAAACTTGCTTATGCAGAGAAAATCTGCTAGAATATGGTCTGCATGTGCTTTTTGCGCGTGCGGATCATTTTTTACGGAAGGAGGATCATACGTTATGGAAGCAACAAGCTGCGGCGGCATAGTTATATATCGCGGAAAGATCCTTGTTCTGTATAAGAATTACAACAATAAGCATGAAGGCTGGGTAATGCCCAAAGGCACGGTAGAACCCGGAGAGACATTTGAACAGACCGCACTTCGCGAGGTAAAGGAAGAAGCGGGAGTGGATGCCGAGATCATTTCATATATAGGAAAGAGTCAGTACACATTCCATGTAAGGGAAGGCTTTGTGGAAAAAGAAGTTCACTGGTACCTTATGAGCTCATCCGGCTATCAGAGCGTGCCGCAAAGAGAAGAGTTCTTTACGGATTCAGGGTATTACAAGTTCCATGAGGCATATCATCTCCTGCAGTATCCGAATGAACAGCAGATATTAAAGGATGCCTATGCCGAGTACAAAAGAAAAAGACATGCCGGCGAGTGGCCCGATCAGAGTTGACCGAATTTTTCCGAAAAAAGAAAAAATTTCTATTGACAAACAAGGGGCGTTGTGATAGTATGTCTCGTGTCTTGCAGGTAACGAGGTGTGGCTCAGCTTGGTAGAGCGCTGCGTTCGGGACGCAGAGGTCGTGGGTTCAAATCCCGTCGCGCCGATAAAAAGAAATGGATGCCTGTTGGCATCCATTTCTTTTTTATTTTGTGCAGTGCTTGAACCCGCGACCTCATTAGTATTGATTGCCCGTTCGGACGCAAACCTTAGGCTCAAATCAAACAACTGATAATTTTATTCGTCACTCCGTATTCTGCATTTGATTGTATTGTTTCGGTAAATCTTTCTTTTACATCGGGATGAGCATTGCTTGGGGCGAAAGAATAATCTGCATAATCAGCCATGGTCAGATCGTTTAAATAATCGCCGAATATCATTGTTTCAGAGGGCAGAATACCAAACTTATCCTGTATTACCCTGACGGAGCTTCCCTTTGAGACATTGCGGGAATATACATCAATCCATTCGTATGATGTAACCTGCAGGCGGACTTTTTCATTATTGTATTTCTCGAAATACGGATAGATATTTTTTTCGATATCATCAAAGTATAAAAGAGCGAATCTTATTACCTTTTCGGGTACATTTTCAAAATTACATTCATGCCATCCGGGATAAAATTTTAAAAGTTCATTTTTAGCACGTTCTGTTACCGAAGAATTGTTCTCAATCCATTTTCTTTCTCTTCCGCAGGCTATTGGCAAAAGACCTTCGTGGCTTCGCATCTCTTCAAGAAAAGGTTTGTAATCTTCCAACTCCAATCCTTCTTCAAATAACAAATTGCCTTTATGACATATCCTTGCACCGTTATCGGATATAAATGTCATTTCGGGTGCAAGATTTCCGAATGCTT
>CADAQV010000128.1 GCA_902790095.1 uncultured Lachnospiraceae bacterium
TTTGACATGGCGGGAGCATTTTCTATAGCCGCGCACATTGCATCAAAGCTTTCCGTGCTGTAGACATATATGCAGTTTTCGGAGCCGGGTGTCAGGACGATGTCTTCGCCGAGCTGGTCGCGCCATTTTGCGGGAACGGCAACTCTTCCCTTGGAATCCATTTTATTGGATCTGGTTCCTATCATTCTTGATACTGCCACGCCAATGCCTCCTTTCTGTCAGATTCGGGTGGTTTTCGGGGTGGTTTTCTTTGTAATTCACCAAAATTCCCCACTTTTCACCTTCCGCGCACCGTATGGACTTATTTTAGAACATAAACATGGAAAAATCAACATGTTTTTTGTGTTTTGACAAAAAAAAGATACAGCCTCTTTGCCGGGTGGCAAAAAGCCTGCATCTTATGCTTCTTTTCTTATTCTTCGGTCGTTTTTTCTGTGGTTTTTTCTTTGTTTTCTTTTTCTTTTTTATCTTTTTTTCCGGAGCTGTACCTTTCAGGGTCGGGCACGGGTATTGCGACTTTCTTTTCGGGATGCTTTGTAACATATATATTTCCGAAAATGAAGAGTCCTACGCCCGCTATCACAAGGAGGAGCGAGAGCCACTGCGATACCGCAAGGTTTGTCCCTGCTATCTTTAACTGATCGGTCCTAAGTCTTTCTATAAAGAATCTTGCAATGCCGTAGCCTGTCATGTAAAGGCAGAGGTTGGCGCCGCCGAAGCGTCTGTGCTTACGGTAGATCATGAGTACGGCAAATATCGCAAAATCACATATCGATTCATACAGGAACGTGGGATGCACCTGAATGTAATCTGCCGCAAGTTCGGGAAGATTTGCCTGCATCGCCTGATTCAGCTCTTCGGTGATCATGGACGAATTAACGATATCTCTGTTGATACGCATCGCAAAGATGCTGTCGGTAAAACCGCCGAATGCCTCGCAGTTGAAGAAATTGCCCCATCTGCCGATGGCCTGACCCAGAATGAGACCTGGTATCGCGATGTCTACCATTCTCATGGGCGAGATCTTTTTTACTATGCAGAATACTATTACGGTTGTAACGCCGCCTATGGCGCCTCCGTATATTGCTAGGCCGCCGCCGCGCAGGTTGAATATCTGCAGAAGGTCCTGACTGTAATAATCCCACGAAAAGATTACATAATATAATCTTGCACAGACGATGCCGATGGGGATCGCCCATATGGCCATATCCGTAACGACTTCGGGATCTATACCCTCTTTTTTTGCATTTCTGCCTACTATGACGATAGCAAGTATCATTCCAAGGCCGATCAGCATTCCGTAGAACATGATCTTAAAGCCGAACACATCAATGTATGAGGGGAGCGATCCTATCTCTATTCCAAGATGCGGAAATGCTATGTCCGTGATCTTTTCCATTTAAGCTACTCCTAACTTCCTATTTATTATAGGCTTACAGCGCCATTACCTGCTGGA
Source organism: uncultured Lachnospiraceae bacterium (assembly GCA_902790095.1). Taxonomy (GTDB): domain Bacteria; phylum Bacillota; class Clostridia; order Lachnospirales; family Lachnospiraceae; genus UBA4292. The sequence continues at coordinate 1,457 of CADAQV010000128.1, forward strand.
TGGTATTGTCTGCCTTTACGGCCTCATCCTGATCATGTCTTGAAGACCTGAAGGGCGCGGCAGGAATACCGTTCTTTCCAAAGAGTGTGACCTCCCCGTAATTTGTCCAGAGATATCTGACATATGCGGGCTTTGCTACTTTATCCGAAGATACCATTACGCATTCGTGTTTCGGGAAAGCTAAAGCCTTTGCAGGGAAGAAGACCTTGTCATCTCCGGCTATTTCAAAGCCGAGTATCTTATCTCCCTTTACATCAAAGCCATCCTGCGCATGCTTAAAGAATACGCATGCTTTATCGGTGAATACGGTATGGCTGTAAAGAGGGCCGTTTGCCTCATCATCCGTCATTTTTCCGTATACTACGTTCATGGCCTGGCGGTAGAGTCTGTCGCCGACAGGTCTCTTGTCCTTGGGATGGATGTCGTTGAATGCTCCCGCATCAACTATTACAGCCATTCCGGTGTTCTTTACGGTGTCAAAAGTCTTTTGCTGAGCCTCCCTTATGGGGCACCAGTGCTTGTAATCGGGATCCGCCTCATACCTGCACATGGTAAGCTGCGTGAACATGAAGGCAAGGCTGTCATCCTCCCAGTCGTCCCTCCACTGCTTTATCATGCGGGGGAAGAGCGTTTCGTATGCAAAGGGCTTGTGATCGTCGCTCTCGCCCTGATAGAAGATAACGCCTTTTATTGTATAAGGAATGATCCTTTTAAGCATGCTCTTGTAAAGGCCGCCGGGGCACTTAAAGGGATTTATGATGCTCATGGGGCCGGGCCAGAGGTTCGGGCCTACGACCTTTTGAACTTCATCCCAGCTTGCGTTAGGTTTTTCGGCATATACTGCCTGCGCCTTTTCGTTCCACTCGCGGTCGTATTCCTCGTAATCCTGATATTCTTTTATCTGTTCTTCGTCGGTCTTTCCTTTTACGGCTTCGTCAAAATCCGTAAGATAGGGCTTTGTAATGTCATTTTCGGCTATGGCTTCTCTGCTCATCCAGCAGGTCGCGCTGGTTCCGCCCCAGTTGCAGCCGATAACGCCGACTGTCACGCCAAGACTGTCAGCAAGCTTTTTGGCAAATACATATCCTACCGCAGACCAGGCTCTTGCGGATTCGGGCCCAAACTTGCTCCAGCCCGTATTCTTTTCAGCCTCATAGAATTCATCATCCATGAGGATCCTTTTCTGGGTATAATAGTATCTTACGTTTGGTGTCACATCGTTTTTAAGCATCTCTTCGCCTGCGGTGGCGTTTTGAAGCTCAAATTCCATGTTTGACTGACCGCCCGCAACCCAGACTTCACCTATTGCAATGTCTGTAAATTTCTTTTCCTCACCGTCGCAGCTGATAATAAGCGTAACACCTTCTGCCGCAGCGTGGGGGTCTAGGGTTATCACCCATATGCCGTTCTTTGCAATCGTTTCATAAGTCTTTCCAAAATACTGCGCCGTTACCTTTTTTCCGTCAGATGCGCTTCCGAATACCTTTACACATTTGTCGCGCTGCAGTACGCATGAATCACTGAATACTGCTGCAACTGAAAAATCGCCCATTATTTCTCTCCTTATTCTTTCCTGTTATTTACTTTCCTCTTCCACGGTCTTGCTTTCTTTTTCATCGACCACCGCGTATGTTCCGGGCCCGCCTTCTATTTCACAGTCAAGATCCTTTTTAAGGAATCCGATCATGTAGTCCGGCCTTGATGTAAGGAAGAAGGTTATAAGATTCATATAGTTCTTGAGATGATCCGCCCTGCTCCAGACATCACGGTCACCTGCATTTCGCAGCTTTTCGAGGTATTTGTAGTAATACGGCATTTCCGTATCGCGCTGATCGGTCACGCCTTCAAGAAGCTCAAGAGCCGTCTGCGGAACAAAGACTGTGTTCATGAGGTCAAGCATCCGGGAAATAAAGTATTCTCTACAGTCGTCGCGTTTCATAAGCGCGGAAAAGAGGGGCGAATATCTTTTTCCGCCGGCATTTAAAACACCCTTTAACGTATCATAATTTGCCCTTGTCTCGCGCTGTTCGTAAAGTCCGAGGGAATAGTCGGTGTCGTGAAGCAAAAATCTCCATCTTCCGTCCATCTGACCGTTTAAATTTTCTCCTTCTGCCGGATAATAACGATAGCATTTGAAGTTGTTGTTCGGCCAGTCGGAATTGCCTATGTAGATATTAAAAGCAAAGTAATCAAGATAGTCGTTTACATCTATTTTTTCTTTGAGATAATTGTAGTTTTCTTCTATTGTAAGATCGCTCTGAGAGGACTTTTCGTAGATCTCCCGGTACTCATCTACCGCAAACTTGTCATCTTCATCGTCAGTGCTCTTGTTCTTGTCGGTGCCCTCTAAGATGACGTAACGGCCTTCGCCTTTTCCGAACTTTTCCTCAAAATACTTGTTGCAATAGTTTTCGTGCAGCCAGTAGAGGCAGTAATAGCTTCCGTTGAAATAGCCGAGTGCGGGGATAACGCCTTCATAGGTACTGTAGCCCGCAGCCCTTGCTACGACCTGCAGATATTCATCCCTTATGTAGGCAAACTGCATGTCGTTTCCGGTATTTCTAAGGACCAGCTTGTCATACTTGTTTATGAAATCGCCGTCCGCTCCAATAGTATCGAAAAAGTTGTATTTGAATGAGCCATGGTCTGCATCGTAGCTTTTTCTTGCAAAAAGCTTTAATGATTTCAAGGGAGATGACCTTGAGGCGCCGCCGTAGACTCTTGCGCCGGCAAACTGCTCTATAAGCACATTTCCGTCTTTGTCAAATGCCGTAACAAATATGCGTCTTTCGGATTCTTTCCCGCGTTCTTTGGGATTCGTGAAGATTCCGTCCTTGCCGGTAAAATCCGCAGGGTCTCCGCTTATACAAAAAACGTCGGTCGAAAAACGCTCGAAAACATCGGGGCCTACCATGAACGTGGCGGCAATTTCATCCGTTACGGTGCCGTCTTCAAGATATCCCACGGCGCGCACGCACACACTTTTGGGATAATCGCCCGTAGATGCGGGGATGCTTATCCCTCCGTTATACAAGACCGAGCCTTCCGTAGGCGTAGTGTTATCGGTTGTGTAATAAAGCTTGCCTTCACCCTTAAGCTTAAGGCGCAGCACAAAACTGCCTGTATAAAAACCGGACTTTTCGGAAAAGAGGATGTCTTTTCCGGTCTCGATGAATCCTTCTTCGGGCGCCGCAGTTGTCTCTGGAGCTTCGGTAGTCGTTTCTGCCGGCGTGGCCAACGCAGCAGTTTCGGTTACCGTTGCCGAAGTCTCGGTCAGAGATACAGTCGTCTCTTCTGATGAACTTTGCGCGCAGCCCGCCGCTGTGATCGCTACGGCCAGCGTAAGCGCTGCTATCCTTTTCTTTTTCATAACCCCTCCCATTGTGTTTGCGGGCGATATTTCGCCCCTTCTTACATTCGCAAAAACGGAGCGGAGATGTGTTTTCCGATCATCAGATCTTGATCTCTCTGATCCAGCCTTCGGGTGCCTCTATGGTGCCCATCTGGATGCCTGTGAGTGTTTCACGAAGCTTTGTGAGGACAGGGCCCATATCGGTCATGCCAGAAGGCATGCAGATCTCGTTGCCGTGATCGTTGATCTTTCCGACAGGTGAGATAACGGCTGCAGTACCGCAAAGGCCGCACTCGGCAAAATCCTTGACCTCATCGAAACGGACTTTTCTGTGTTCTACCTTAAGACCGCAGTAATGCTCTGCAACATACATAAGAGATCTTCTTGTAATAGAAGGAAGGATGCTGTCCGAAAGAGGTGTAACTACTGTTCCGTCCTTTGTTACGAACAGGAAGTTTGCGCCGCCGGTCTCTTCAACATATGTTCTTGTTGCGGAATCGAGGTACATGTTCTCATCGAAGCCTTTTCTGTGTGCGTCCATGATGGGGAAAAGGCTCATTGCATAGTTAAGACCTGCCTTGATATGGCCTGTTCCGTGTGCTGCCGCACGGTCATAATCGCATACTCTTATGGTTATGGGCTTTACGCCGCCTTTAAAGTAAGGGCCTACGGGTGTTGCGAACATTCTGAACTGATATTCGTTTGCGGGCTTTACTCCGATTACCGCATCACTTCCGAACATGTAGGGACGGATGTAAAGAGTTGCGCCTGTTCCGTAAGGAGGAACAAAGCCTGCGTTTGCCTTTACTACTTCATCTACCGCCTCAAGGAACTTTTCCTTGGGGAATACGGGCATTTCAAGTCTTTCGCAGGAATCCTTCATTCTGTCTGCGTTTAAGTCAGGGCGGAATGTAACGATGCGTCCGTCTGCCGTCGTATATGCCTTAAGACCTTCAAAGCATGTCTGAGCATACTGCAGAACGCCTGCGCATTCGCTGATGGTAACGGTCGAGTCTGTTGTAAGACCGCCTTCATCCCACTTTCCATCCTTGAAATTTGAAACGTACCTGTAATCTGTGGGGATATAGCCAAATCCTATTGAACCCCAGTCGATATTCTTTTTTTCCATAACAATTACCCCTTGTAAAAAGATTTTTCTTTCTAAGCACTAATGATAGCACTATGGCTTTTTTTCGTCAAGAAAAAATGCGCATTCTTTGGGCAGTTTACTTATCCCAGAGGACGACATTTTCGGGCGTTGACTTTTTCACATCTATAAGTCGCTGATTTGAAGAACCTCGGAACTTAAGCATCAGGT
>CADAQV010000129.1 GCA_902790095.1 uncultured Lachnospiraceae bacterium
GCAGCGTCGTTACATCAGATATACCCGACAATTCGGTCGCATCGGGTGTTCCCGCAAAGGTGACCGGCAGATTTGACATGTTGATGGCCCTTCGGAAAATGGGTAAGAATCAAACGGTCGAGTTTAAAAATCAGGAGCTTCCAAGCGACATAGCAAAGGCCGAATGGGATAAATTCCTGAAAAGGCACCGGTAGGAGGAGTTAGTGATGGACCAAAGATCCATTGTCAAATGTATTTATAACAACAGCTTGGCAGCGCCCCAAAAGAACGCTGTTATAGCAACGGATCGTACAGTCACTTATTCTGAGCTTTGGAATGCAGTTACATGCGCAAACCATTTCCTTAAGGCAAAGGGAATAAAGACAGGCGACAGAGTCATGCTCGAAGCGGACCATACGGCCGAGTATCTGGCATGCTGTTACGGGATCCACTTGGCAGGAGCAGTTCATGTTCCCATTGAAAACAAAGCACCCGATTCCCGCTTTGATGAAATTGCGCAGGAAATAAAGCCTGCATTAATATTAAAGGGTAGTCACCCTTTACAGCAGCTTGGGATAACTCTTGAAGAAGCTGTAAAAACAAAATATGATGATTACGTATTTCCGACAGAGGATCTTCTGCAGGAAATACTTTTTACGACCGGAACTACGGGAAAATCCAAGGGAGTAATGATAACCCATTACGGTCAGATGAATATGTGTGAGTCCCAGAATGCCGTGCTAAATTACAGCATCGACAATGTCTGGATGATACCGACCCCCATGAACCATGCGGCAGGTCTTCGCAAAACACATATGTCCATGGTTCGCGGAAGCACGGTCCTTTTGATGAACGGTTTCAGGGATCTTAAGAAATTTTTTGCAAATATGCGTGATCATAAGGTCACGTCACTTTATCTGCCGCCTGCTGCGGTCCATTATATTTTGACGCTTGCCGGAAAAGAACTTGCCAAATATGACAAGCAGCTGGATTTCCTCTATTCGAGTTCTGCAGCTCTGCCCGGCGGTGATAAAGAAAAACTCATATCTCTTTTGCCGCACGTTCGTAAGTTTGACGCATACGGCGGTTCCGAGGTCGGAGCCGTGGTATATATCGATTACAATGCAGTTAAAGGGGACGGAACATGTGTGGGCAAACCAAATCCCGGGGTCGATGTATTTATAGTTGATGAAGATTATGAGCCAAAGCCAGGTGCTTCAAAAGAGGATCCCGGCATAATTGCCATAAGAAGCAACACGGTAACGGCAGGTTACTGGGGCGAACCCGAGCTCACGGCAAAAACGATAGTCGACGGCGTCATATATATGACGGATCTTGGCTATATCGATAAGGACGGTTACCTGTTTTTAGTCGGACGACGCGATGACGTTATCAATGTCGGAGGCCTTAAGGTGGCGCCGACTGAAGTGGAAGACGTAGCGCTTCGTTATGAAGGTATTTCAGAGTGTGTATGCATACCCTATAAAGTTCCTCAAATGGGAGTATGCGTCAAGCTTCTGGTATGCATGAAAGATAACTGCGACTTAAATATTGAAGACTTGACAAAGTATTTGGAATCAAAGCTCGAAGGCTATAAGATACCCAAGTTCTTCGAAAAGGTCAATGAAATACCCAGGACCTTTAACGGAAAAATAGACAGAAGGAAAGCAATAAATGAGTACCGATATAAAGAGGAAGACTGCATCCGGTCTGGTATATAAATTTGCCGAAAGAGCCGGGGCGCAGGGAATCAACTTTATAATACAGATCCTCTTGGCACGTATACTGATGCCTGAGGAATATGGAGTTATAGCGCTTGTTACAGTGTTTATTGCGATATGTGATGTGTTCGTCACATACGGATTCGGTAATTCTCTCGTTGTAAACAAAAAATCCGACAGCGTAGATTTTTCCACATGCTTTTATTTTGGGTTGTGCATTGCGGTAGTTCTGTATCTGGCCGTATTCTTGTGTGCTCCGCTTATAGCCGATTTTTACGATAACGAATTGCTTACACCGGTTATTCGCGTAATGGCCTTAAGAATACCGATAGCTTCGATCAACTCCGTGCAGCATGCATATGTACAAAAACATATGTGGTTTAAAAAATTTTTCTATGCCACGTTGATAGGAACGATCGTTTCAGGCATTATAGCCGTCATAATGGCCTATGCCGGTTTTGGAACATGGGCGCTTATCGAGCAGTATTTAGGCAACGTTTTTATAGACACAGTCTGCCTATGGTTTATAGTAGGGTGGCGCCCTACAAAAGAATTCTCATGGACAAGGCTAAAAGTCATTTACGATTACGGCTGGAAGATCCTTATAGTCGGGCTCATAGATACATTCTACAGCAGACTCAGAAATCTGATAATAGGAAAAAAATACTCCAGTACCGACCTTGCTTACTATGAAAGAGGTTATCGTTTCCCTTCATTCGGAATGCGCCTTATAGAGCCTACTGTTAGCTCGGTACTTTTTCCTGCTTTGTCTCAAAGCCGCGATGATCAGGAGCAGATGAGGGATATTACCCGGAAAATGATAATGACAAGCACTTTCATTATTTCGCCTATGATGGTTGGGCTTGCGGTTGTGGCAAAACCACTGGTGATCTTGCTGCTTACGGAAAAGTGGCTGCCGTGTGTTATCTACCTTCAGATCGGATGCCTTGCAAACCTGTTCAGACCGAATCAGTTTATCAATAACTGCGTTGTCAGGGCAAGCGGAAACAGCGGTCTGCTTTTACAACTGGACATAATTAAGAAGTCCATAGGCCTTGCACTGCTTCTTATAAGCATGCATTTCGGAGTGTTCTGGATCGCCTTCAGTTTGGTGTTCGTTTATTTTATCTCCATGATAATCAACATTGCTCCAAACAGGAAGATCTTAAACTATGGTTACAGGGCGCAGGCAAAAGACTTTATCACAAATCTGATCCCGGCGTTCATTATGGGAGCATGCATATATCCCATCTCTTTTATTGAGATGGAGCCGATCTTTCTATTGCTCGTTCAGACCGGAGCAGGAATACTGATCTGTTTGCTTATCGCAGTCGTTACAAAAAATGAGAGTTATCGGATGACACTCCGTTTTGCAAAACAAATATTTAGGAGGCGCCAAAAAAGCGCAACTTAAAAAAGAGAGCCTGCGGCTCTTATCCGCAGCTCGGAAATGGAGCTTTAATGGTTATAGGTTATACCACAGGGGTCTATGATATGTTTCATATCGGCCACCTGAATTTGATACGCAGGGCAAAAGAACAATGCGATTATTTAATTGTCGGAGTCAGCACGGATGAGCTGGTAAAGCATGATAAAAACAAGACGCCGGTCATCCCTTACGAAGAACGCGCAGCCATAATAGGCGCGCTTAAGTATGTGGACAAGGTGGTGCCTCAGCCGGACAAAAATAAAGTCGGTGCATGGGAAAAATACCATTTCGACAAAATGTTTGTGGGGGACGACTGGAAAGGCACGGATGCGTGGAACCGCTTTGAGGAGCAGTTCAGGCCTCTGGGCGTTGAGATCGTCTACCTGCCTCATACGGACGGTATTTCCAGCACACTTCTTACAGGCGTAATAAAGGAAATGCTTGATGAACATCCAAAGCAGTGAACATTTTTTGAAAGTGAGAGTTGAAAATGTCTAAAAGCAGAATCCCGGATCTTGACCTTGTTAAAGGCTTTGGCATTTTATTGGTTGTCCTAGGTCATATGCATATTAATGAAGAGATATTGAACTACTACTTGCATGCTTTCCTGATGCCGCTTTTTTTCGTTGTATCCGGTCTGCTTTACAGGCAGGGCGATATAAAGAAGGCTACCGTTAAACGCGCGAAAGCTTTGCTGATACCATATGTTTCCTTTGGGGCAGCATACTGGCTTATCTATAATGGTTATCTGATCGTAAGGCATCATGATCTCAGTCAAATGCTTCCGACAGGAATGTCATTTCTCTTTTTCCCGACAGATGGTCTAGCCATAGAGAGCGCGTTATGGTTTCTTCCGGTGATGTTTATTGCATTTGTATCTTACAATTTGCTCGACTATAAGATCAAAAACAAATATGCGTTATCGGTAACCGTCATTATTCTTGGCCTTTTTGGATATGTGATTTCGGGGCTCACAGAATACAGATTGCCGTGGGGAATCAATGTAGCTTTTGTATCATTGCTTTTCTTCCACACAGGCCGTTTAATGAAAAGCCATGGATTCTATGACGCAGTGATCCGCTTCAGAAAAAGAAATGTTATTCTGTTTTACCTGTGTCTGATCCTTCTGATCGCACTTAATACATTTTTGATATTTACAAACTCTATGACTAATATGAGGGCGGGACAATGGGGAATATGGCCCCTTGCATATTTTAATGCCGCCCTGGCATCAGCCATATATTTGATCATTGCCAGACTCGTCGTGGGTGTAATTAATACCGACAGCCTTTTTATGCGCCTTATCGAACGCATAAGCACCAATGCGATGATCTTTATATGCATAAATCATCCGGCAATAAGACTATCTCGTTTTGTTGTCAACAGGGTGACCCGTATTTTTGCACTGCGTGTCATATTTATCTACATTCTTTCAGTGCTCATCCTTTTTGCGCTAAGTGAGCTGTTTTGCAGGACGCGCTTAAAGGTATTTATAGGAAGACGATAAGGGGTTAATTATGATCCAAAAAGAAGATTCGCTGATCTCGATAATAGTTCCCTGCTATAATGCCGCAGGGTATATTAACAAATGCTTAGACAGTATTCTTGCTCAGACATATACAAATATTGAAATAATACTTATAGACGACGGTTCGACTGATGATACGGGAAAAATTCTCGATACCCGCAAAGAACAGGATCCTCGCATCGTAGTTGTTCATCAGGAAAACAGGGGCCCGGCCGCCACAAGAAATGT